>JAWOHJ010000364.1:0-4842 GCA_046485225.1 Lutibacter sp.
TAATTCCATCGCCTTAAACTTTGGCGCGCCGCTTAACGTTCCTGCAGGAAACGTGTCGCCCACAATTTCAATGGCTTTCCCGATAGGTTTTCCCTGAACGGTTGACACCAAATGAATCACGTGGCTAAAATATTGCACTTCTTTAAAAACCTCAACACTTACGTTGCTCGCGTGTTTGCTTAAATCGTTTCTGGCCAAATCGACCAACATCACATGTTCGGCATTTTCCTTTTTGTCTTTCGACAATTTTTCGCCCAATAAAATATCCTGCGCCATAATTCCGGTGCGTTTAAAAGTTCCAGCAATCGGGTTGATGATCGCTTTTTCTTCATCAATTTTAATTTGCGCTTCTGGCGAAGAACCCATCAATTTAAAACTTCCATAATCGAAATAAAACAAATACGGCGACGGATTTATGGAACGCAAAGCACGATAAACATTGAATTCATCACCTTTAAAAGATTGCTGAAACTGACGCGACAACACCAATTGAAAAACATCGCCGCGTTTGCAATGTTCTTTTGCTTTAACCACATAATTTTTAAAATCTTCATCGGTACAATTGGAAGATTCTTCGCCGGCTGTTTCGAAATTGTACAATCCGTAAGTGCGTGCGTTAATCAACGTTTCAATTTCATGAATTCTTGACGCTTCGCCTTCAGCTATATTTTCAATTAAAATAAGTTCGTTATTAAAATGGTTGATGGCGATGATGAATTTGAAAAAGCTAAACTGAAAATCGGGAATTTCAGAAGCCGCTTTTTTGGCATTTAGTTTGATCGTTTCAAAATACTGAATCGCATTGTAAGAAACATAACCGTAAAATCCGTTGAAACCTTTTATGGCAGCATCGCAATCCACTTTTACCGTATCGGTATAGCTTTCAAAAATCGGATAAAAATCGCGATTTATTTCCTTGCGGTCGTGTTCCTCATTTTCATAATGGTACATAAACACATTATTATCAGCTTTTAAAGTCACCAAAGGTTCGGCGCAAATAAAGGTGAAACTTTCCTCTTTACTGTGATAATCGGAGCTTTCCAGCAACAAACTGTTGGCGTATTTGTCCCTAATTTTCGAATACATCCCAACTGGCGTTATCGTGTCTGCCAACAGCGTTTTAGAAATTGTCTTAAATTTTAATTCTTTCATTACATCGTTATTTTTTTCAAATAAAAAGGACTTACCGCGAGATAAGTCCTTTTGTTATATATTTTAAATATAAATATAGTAGTTTCGGCTCGCTTATAAATTAAGAGAGTTCCACCACCAATTAGTATTTGTATTTTTTAATATCATTTGATGCAAATTTAGCATAGATTTTTAAATACACAAATTAAATGTAAAATTTATTTTGCGTATTTTTGTTCAAAACCTTTCAATGAAAACAGTTAAAACACAAATTCTAGTTTCTTTTTTGCTTATTTTCTCTGCAATAAACGCGCAGGATAAATTAATAGGAAACAAAGATGTTACCACTGAAAATCGAAATCTGTCCGAATTCACCAAAATTGAAGTGATAGATGATGTGACTGTTTTATTGGTTTATAATGATGAACAATCCGTCACTGTTGAAGCTGATTCAAACGTGATATATGCCGTAACTACAGAGATTATCAACGGAGTACTTATTATAAAAACAAGCGCAAAAATAGTGCGCGCAAAGGAATTAACCGTTCACGTTAAGGTAAATAAGGACATCACTGAAATTTATGCCTATAACAATGCCAGCATAAAATCGAACAACTCCCTGAGAATAGACGCTCTTACTATAAATGCATTTGATGATTCGGATTTCAAACTAAAACTGAGCTCCAAAATTGTTCAAATAAACGCAAAGAAATCAAGCAAATTAGATGTTGAAATTTTATGTGAAGACGCTTTAATTGTTGCTGAAGAATCCAGCAATTTAAAAGGAATTATTGACACCAAAAATATGGTTATTAAAACTTTAGACAAAGCATCAATTATTTTGAGCGGTAATGCTGCCAACTTCGAATTAGAAACGTCACACAACAGTGCGTTTAAAGGAAAAGATTTCATATCTACAATGGCTGTTGTAAATACTTCAAACAATTCTATTGCGCATATAAATGCCAATGAAACAGCTGATTTATCAATAAAAAATTCAGGTGAAGTTTACTTATTTTCAAATCCAAAAATCACTTTGACCGAATTTTTTGACAAAGCAAGTCTTTTTAAAAAGCAATAATTAAGCAATTGTAATAATAATATTTTGGGCGTTCCCCGCCAGCCGGCGGGTCGGGTTTTTCGTTGCAATCTTTTTTTCGGTTAAAACCTCAAAAAAGTATTTTCACTTCAACCCCTAACGCGAATTTCGATATACAATATTATAAGTTTTCACTTCAGTCTTCAGACTGTTAGATTAGATCAAATCAAGCTCAAAATCTGGACAACAATAATCAGTAAAACCATTGCAATGGGATAAACCGTGGCATAAGCAATCGCAGGCGCATCTGATTCAACCATAGTGTCGGTTGCAGCCAGTCCAGGCGTGCTGGTCATACTGCCTGTTAAAGTCCCAAGTAAAACAAGTAAATTTATTTTGTAGAAATATTGGGCTGCAATTGTGGTAATAATCATAGGAATAAGTGTAATAATTGCGCCATAAACAAATAACTCAATGCCGTATTGCTGAAAAGTGCTTTCAAGATGTGAACCTGCACTGGTACCAACTGCAGCCAAAAAGAACAACAAACCAAACTGTCTCAAAATCTGATTTGCCTCACCGGTCATTGTCCACATAATCGGTCCGGTTTTCCCGGTTCTTCCCAAAATAAGCGCCACAAGCAGAATACCGCCGGTTAATCCCAATCCGAAGGAAAAATCACCAAAATTGATACTCATTTTTCCTACCAAAATCCCCAGAATAATTCCAGCTGCTATAGGCAAAAAATCGGTACTTGAAAGTTTGTCATCACCGAAAATACGGCTTACTTCCGACATATTTTCTTTGGAACAAATCACAATCAACTTGTCACCAAACTGTAATTTTAAGGACGGACTTGGCGAAATATCTATTCCTGATCGCCTAACCCTGGTGATTGTTGCGTTATAAGCTTCCTGAATTTGCAATTGACCCAATGTTTTTTTAACAACATCTTTATTGGTGACCAAAATAGATCGGACATCATATTTAGTGTCCAACGGAATTTCCTCAATTGTTATCGGTCCCACCAACAATTTAACCCTTTCCAAAGCTTCATTTGAACCCACTGCTCTTACGATATCTCCTTTTTGTAAAATAACATCAGCATCAGGAATAATCACTGTATCTTCATGCTTAATCCTTGAAATAACGGCTTTAGTCATAAACCGAATGCTTAAATCCCTGAGACTTTTTCCGATTACATTTTCATTTTCAACCACAAAATGTTTAGCTATAATTTCAGGATATTCTGCCAGCATAATGTCATTATAAGTTTTTTCCTGTTCCTTTATGTTTATGCGTAAAATTCGAGGCAAAAAATTCACAAAAAGAATAACACCAATAACCCCAAACGGATAACCGATACCATAACCAATAGATGCTAAAGGAGAACCTGTAATGTCAATGGCTGCAGCTAAACCGGGCGTGCTGGTTAATGCGCCATTCAGCAATCCGATGGCCAAATTTTTATCGACACCTAAAAAGTAAGATATCAAAAAAGTGATTAAACCCGCGCTAAGAATAAGCAATGTTGACAAAACGGCTAATTCGCGTCCGTTCCTTTTAAATGATTCAAAAAAACTGGGTCCGGCCTGGATTCCAATGGTAAAGATGAAAAGCACCAAACCAATATACTGAAAATCTATAGGAACCACCACACCATAATGGCCAAAAAACAAAGCCACAAAAATTACGGCAGACACATCCAAAGAAATTCCTTTTATTTTTATTCGACCAATAATAAATCCAATTAAAATAATTAGAAATAATACAAAATAGCTATTTGAAAACAAACTCATGACTTCAATTTATTAGGCAAAATTAAATACTTATTAGGTTCAATTCCAATTATTGGCACTACTATTTACGAAAACGATTGCAACAATTTAAGGCCAAAAAAAAGCCTAATTTAATAATTTTAGGCTTTTCTTTATGATTATTTGTTATTAATTCAGCGACCCCAAATAACGCTCGGCATCCAGAGCGGCCATACAGCCTGTGCCAGCAGCTGTAACTGCCTGTCTGTATTCTTTATCCTGCACATCACCAGCTGCAAAAACACCAGGTAAATTTGTTTTGGTCGATTTTCCTTTGGTGATTAAATAACCTGTTTCATCCATATCCAAAATACCTTTAAAAATATCGGTATTTGGCACGTGCCCAATGGCTATAAAAACACCGGTAATGTCAATGACTTCCTTTTTTCCTGTTTTATTATTTACAACGCGAACGCCTTCTACAACTTTTTCTCCTAGAACCTCTTCAATTTCAGTATTGTACTTTACTTCAATATTGGCTGTTTTATCAACCCTGTGTTGCATTGCTTTTGATGCCCGCATAAAATCCTTACGCACTAAAATAGTTACTTTTTTACAAAGGTTGGCTAAATAAGTCGCTTCCTCTGCAGCGGTATCACCGGCACCCACAACAACCACGTCCTGACCTTTATAAAAGAAACCGTCGCAAGTGGCACAGGCAGAAACGCCTCCGCCAATCAATCGTTGTTCACTTTCTATTCCTAAATATTTAGCGGTTGCTCCGGTTGAAATAATGACTGTGTTAGCTTCAATTTGAATGGATTCATCTACCGTCACTTTATGGATGCCTCCAGCCTCTTTACTGAAATCCACACTGGTTACCACACCAAATCTTACTTCAGTTCCAAAACGTTC
>JAWOHJ010000372.1:0-8127 GCA_046485225.1 Lutibacter sp.
AAACGTTTTATTAAAAGTAATGTAATTGTCTAAAAACCAGCGATAATTATTGGTATGGGTAACACTAAGTCTTGTTTTTGCCGGATTTTCGTTATCCTTTTCAAAATTAGCTTCTATATTTCCAGGGTCATTGGCTAAGTATGATCCCAATCGGTCTTGAAAATTATAAAATCGTCCGTTTTCAGTTTCAACAGAAAAACGAGAGGTAAATGTTAACGGTTCTATGATTTTATAGTCTGCTTTAAAGGAGGCTTGAATTTTAAAATATTTTTGTTCTTCGTCTTGAAAATGTAAATCTTTTACCGGATTGCCAACATTATTAAATGCTGTTGAGGATCCAAATCTTCCTTCGCCATCCCTTACCGGAGCAATTGGTTCTTTCTTATAAGCATTTGTGAATGCATTGTAACCTTTTGGAGTTACATTTGCCAATTGCACACTTACATTATGGCCAAAATTTAATTTATCGCTTATTTTATAATCAACGTTGCTACGTAAGGTTAGCCTGTCAAAATCATTGTCTTTTAAAATCCCTTCTTCTTGATTGAATCCGACACTAAAAAATGCTGTGATATTATCTGAACCACCTGATAAAGATAAATTGTGATTAGACACACGTCCGATTCTTGTGATGGCATCTAACCAATTGGTATTGTATTGTTGGTTGGTTGGAAAAAAACCACTCGTATTATTGTCATTGCTTGGGTCATCATCTCTTCTTAAATCTCTTTGGATGGCTTCATTGCTATAAATTACATAAGACGCTGCATCGGCCATTTTAACGGTGCTTAAAATATCTTTAACCCCAACATACGAATCAAAAGTTATTTGCATTTTTCCGGAGCGTCCTTTTTTGGTGGTAATGATGATTACCCCATTTGCACCTCTGTTTCCATAAATAGCTAAAGATGCAGCATCCTTTAAAACATTCATGGTTAAAATATCGGAGGTGTTGATATTATTGATATTATTGGTTAATATCCCGTCAACAACATACAAAGGGTCTCGACCGCCTTGTATGGTTCCAAGTCCTCTAATAATTACTGTTGAAGCTGAACCCGGTGCATCGGAAGCAATTATCTGGATACCGGCAGCCTTTCCTTGCAATGCTTGCGCTGCATTGGTTACCGGTTCTTTAGACAAGTCTTCGCCCTTTATGATACTTACTGAGCTGGTAAGGATTGCTTTTTTCTGAGTTCCGTATCCTACAACAACAACCTCTTCTAAACTTTCTGCGCTATCTTCCAACACAACATTAATAATGTTAGCCGTTCCTATCACAATTTCTTTAGGTTTCATTCCAATATAGCTAAATACCAACACTTCATTTTGAGTGGCGGCAATACTGAAATTTCCGTCAAAATCAGTCACAACTCCTCGGGTGGTGTTTTTTATTAAAACATTTACCGAAGGAATAGGTACTCCATCTGATGAAGTAACTTTACCTGAAACAGTTCTTTCCTGAGCAAAAATTAAGAAAGGAATGAATAATAAGGCGTAAATTATTTTTGTTTTCATTTAAAATAAATTTAATGTTAAGTAATTGTTAAAGTTAGCAAGTATTTGACTTTTTCAATACAATATGCATACGCCTTAGTTACGCCACCTTCATTAAAAAGCAATTTCTTCTCAAAGGCGTATTACCAAACAGATTATTTTTATAGTAAATAGTGAAGCAAATATGATACAATGAAGTAGTATTGACGTAGTTTTAAATGGTTAATTTAAGAAGAAAATGCAGTTATTTTAATTAAAATTTTGCAAAAACCCGCGAAGACTGCCTTCTTTTGAGATGCCGAGTTTTATTTTTAGCCGATATCGGTTAGTTTCAACCCCTCTAATGGAGATGTTGAGTAAAGGAGCAATGTCTTTGCTGCTCATATTCATTCTTAGATAGGCACAGATTTTTAAATCTTTATGGGTTAAAGTTGGAAAGCTGGTTTTTAATTGATGAAAAAACTCTTCGTGCACCTGATTGAAATTGTATTCAAAAAGTTCCCAGCCATCAGCATGTTCAATGGAATTGTCTATTTGTTTTATGAATTTTTTAAAGGAATACTGATTGGTGAAATTGGTTTTATTGGAAAGCAATTCGTCTTTTAAATGCAACAATGTTTCATTCTTTTTAACCAAAGTCATTGCGGTATTTGCCAACTGTTTGCTTTTGAGTTTTATTTCATTTTTAAGGGATTCATTTTTAAGCCTTATAATTTCTTTTTCATTTTCTTGTTTTCTTTCTTCCAATAATTTCATTTGTGCTTCTTCAAACATCAATTTAAGTAACTTTTGCTCTTTTCTTATCTTCTTTTTATAAAGCAAATAAATAACAATAGCGGCAATTATAAATATAAAGGCATAAATAATAAATCCTACGGTACCTTTATACCAAGGTGATAAAACGGTAAATTCTAATGATAAAATAGGCGATTTTTCTTTGTTGTAACCAACAGTTCTTATGGATAAATTATAGGTTCCGTCGGCCAGATTTGAAAACTCCAGGATGCCGTTTTTAGATTCAGTCCATGGCGGATTTAAATGCAGACTCGATAATTTATATTCAAAACTATGGTCTTTAGAGAATGGGGAATTTACGGAAATGGACAAGGAATTGTTTCGAAATGGCAGTGAAATTTTGCTCGTGTCTAGTGGTATTGCCTGTTTATTAATAGTTATTTTATATAGTGTTGGTGTTTTTAAGGTTTCTTTTGTTGAAAATTTAGCCACATCAATAAACATAAATCCGTCATATAAATTAAGCGCAAAAGTTGAATCGTTTATTTTTGAAATATTTTCATAACCGGTGATGAGCCTTTTTTTAAAGAATTTATTCGGAATTAAAATGTTTTCAGATTCACTTAAAAATGAACCTAAAGTGATGGAATTTTCAGTTTTATAGGCAATTTTAGAAATATTTTCTTCGGAAATGATATAGCCTTGTTTGCCTATTTTGTCATTTAATATATTGTATGGTACAATACTGTCGATTAAAGATTCATAGTTTTGCCAGCCTTTTATGGTGTGAAATGCGATGGTGTTTTTGAGTTTGTAAATTCTCACAAAATAATCGGACCAGAGCCCTTTATTATTGTAATCTTTAATTTCAGTAATTGTTTCATAATTTTCATCAAACTTAACGCGGTACAATCCTTTGTTTGCGTGCGAAATCCAAGCAGTTTGTTCATCTTCGAAAACAAGAAAGCGTGCAGGGATGGTGGTTTTTCCCAAATGTTTTACCCGCCATTCGCCATTTATTTTTTTAAAGCTTACCAAGCCGGCATAAGTTCCCTGAACGTAGGTGTTTTTTTGTTCCGGCACTTTATTGATTACCCAGCCGCCTGTATAGGCAGAAATAAGTTTTAAGGTGTTGTTTACAACCAAATAAGTGCCATTATTATGTCCGCAAAACAAATCGCCCTCTATTTCTTTCAAACTCCAAACCTGTCCTTGAGAACCTTCAATAAATTGTAAATTGCCATCAGCATCAATAAAGTACAATCCGGTATTGCTGCCAATATAAATGGTGTTTTTATAGCTGATGATGTCATAAACAGCACCCAGTTTGCCTGAAATATCATTGTAAAAATAATTGGGCGTATTCAAATCAACAAAGGCAATTCCGTTATCCAGTCCCATCCAAAGTTCATTGTTTGCAGAAACAAATTGTCCCAATACGGTATTGTTTATAAGTCCGGTTTCTTTGTTAATATTGAAAAGGATATTGCCGGAATTATCTGTGATATAAATTCCGTTTTTAATGGTGCCAAAAAGCATATTTCCATTTGGCAGTTGTGTAAATTTATTGAGTTGATGCTTTTTAACAATTGAATTTATTTCTGTTTGCCAAGGAATTAGGTTGTTATTGTCCAACAAAAAGGAACCGTCTAAAGCGGTATTTATTAAAAATTGGGTTGCATTTTTAGCTGTTACTGAAATAATCTTGGTGTTTTTTAATTTTTCAGTGTAAAAGAAAGGTTTTAGTTGTTGATTTTCCAGCACAAAAATTCCATTGTCTAAAGTTGCAACATATAATTTTTCGTGGATAACATCGCAAGTCATAATGGTACCCGACAAGTTGTGCGAGGTAATTTTTCCGTTTTTATAAATATGGATATTTAAAAAAGACCGAAATACAACTGCATCACCAAATAAAACTATTTGCCAATATTCTTCATCTTTAGATACGTTTATTTTCTTGGAAGCAGTAAGCAGGGAAGTGTATACCAAAGCGCCTTTGTTGTTTCTTGAGAAATAGCCAAACTCCTCATAAGAACCAACGTAAATTTTATTTTGATAAACCAATAATGATCGAATGGTGGTTTTATTAGGCATTTCCCAAAGGTTCCAATTGATGCCATCAAATTCCAGAAGCCCGTTGTTATTTGCCACAAATAATTTTCCGTCTGCCGCTTTTGCAATGTCCCAATTTTGATTGCCGGCTTTGTATTCATAGAGCGTATAATTATTTAAATAATGTGCATATTGCGCATGAATAAGTTGAGATATTAAAACCGCAAGCAGAAAACAAATGGTATTTTTAATGTAATTGGTGAACCTCATAAATAATTTTATACGTCAATATTTTATGCAAAAACAAATCTGGCAAAAAATAAAATGACCTGAGCAAAATACAAATTATTCCTGAATAATTGCTTTTAGTGTTCTATTAAATAATCCAAATTTTTAGAAGCGATTGGGCTAAAATTATTTTTGAAGGATTAAAACAAATGCGAAATAAGAGCCAATTATGAAAAATTTAACAGTCTGAAATAAGGGGAAAATGATTTTAAAACGACATACTGATTAATATTGTTTAATTTTGAAAATTCTTATAAAAGAAACTAAGCTTTTAGTATGAACCGAGCATTACAAATTTTGACACACAAAAGAATGATTAATGGCGAACAGCATCTGTTACCGCTAAAAAATAAAATGTAAACAGATGAAAAAAATATTTTTCCTTTTGGCGTTTTTCACGCTGATTAGTTCAAGTTTTGCCCAAATTTACGACCCGGTAAAGTGGTCAACTTCCGTAGAAAAAATTTCAGATACAGAATACAATTTAATTACGACAGCAACTATTGAAGCAAAATGGCATTTGTATTCGCAAAATGTTCCTGCCGATGGGCCAATACCCACTTCTTTTTTGTTTAAAAAAAGTGCTGATTTTAATGTAGTTGGAAAAACTTCTGAAGAAAAAGGTGTTACCAGTTTCGACCCTGTTTTTGAGATGGATATTAAGTATTTTGAAAATAAAGCTGTTTTTAAACAACGCGTTAAAATAAACAATTCAAATGCTTTTAAAATTTCCGGAGAAGTAGAGTTTATGGTTTGTGACGATGCAAGTTGCTTGCCGCCAACAATAATAGATTTGACATTTTCAATTCCTGCAAATAAGGCTACTGCGACCATTGTAAATACAACTGAAAACGCAGAAGTTTCTGAAGTAACCTCTGTAGATACAAAGGATGATGTTACAATTTCTCCTACTCCTATTGAAAAAAATAAAGCGGATGTTGCGGTAAAAGCTGTCAAAAACAGCAATAAAACATCAAATAAAAGCTTGTTAACCATATTTATCATCGCATTCTTTTCAGGTTTTGCGGCATTGCTGACGCCGTGCGTGTTTCCAATGATTCCAATGACGGTGAGTTTCTTCACCAAACAAAGTAAAAGCAAGGCCGAAGGAATTAGAAATGCCATTATCTACGGTATTTCTATAGTGTTAATTTATGTGCTTTTGGGCTTATTGGTGAGTGCTATTTTTGGTGCCGACGCTTTAAACGCTTTGTCCACAAATGTTTGGTTTAATGTTATTTTCTTCTTGCTGTTGGTTGTTTTTGCGGTTTCCTTTTTGGGCGCCTTTGAAATTGTGTTGCCAAGTTCTTGGGGAACAAAAGTTGATGCGCAAGCCGACAGAGGCGGAATCATCGGCATATTTTTTATGGCATTGGCGCTGGCCATTGTTTCGTTTTCTTGTACAGGACCTATTGTTGGAACTTTATTGGTTGAAGCTGCCGCAGGAGGAAATCAGATTGGCCCAATTGTAGGCATGCTAGGATTTTCACTGGCGTTGGCCATTCCATTTGCATTGTTTGCCGCTTTTCCCGGCTGGTTAAATTCATTGCCAAAATCGGGCGGATGGTTAAATACCGTGAAAGTGGTGTTGGGATTTTTGGAATTGGCTTTGGCGTTTAAATTTTTATCGAATGCCGATTTGGTGTTGCAGCTTCATTGGCTGGAAAGAGAGGTTTTCTTATCGATTTGGATTACCATATTTTTGGCCTTGGCATTCTATCTTTTTGGAAAAATTCAATTACCGCACGATTCTCCTTTAACGCATATTTCAGTGGGAAGGTTAAGTTTGGGAATGCTTTCATTGGCTTTTGCCATTTATATGATTCCCGGTTTGTGGGGCGCGCCTTTAAATTTAATCAGTGCTTTTCCGCCGGCGCAACATTACAGTGAATCACCGTACGGAGTCGGATTTTCAAGAATGAATAGCGGCATGTCTTCAGGAGAAAATATAGAAATACCGGATGGCGCACATTTAATGCCACCTCACAATATTTTGGCTTTTAACGATTACGACAAAGGTTTGGCCTACGCCAAAAAAGTAAATAAGCCGGTGATGATTGATTTTACAGGCCATGCTTGTGTAAATTGCCGTAAAATGGAACAGAATGTTTGGCCAAAAGATGAAATTCTGCCAATGCTTAAAAACGATGTGGTT
Source organism: Lutibacter sp. (assembly GCA_046485225.1). Taxonomy (GTDB): domain Bacteria; phylum Bacteroidota; class Bacteroidia; order Flavobacteriales; family Flavobacteriaceae; genus Lutibacter. Next base: position 6,731 of record JAWOHJ010000372.1, read on the forward strand.
TTAATTTCCTTGTATGTGGACGATAAAAGACCGCTTGCCGATGGCGAAGAAATTGAATCTAAATTATATCCGGGGAAAAAGTTAAAATATATCGGACAAAAATGGAGCGAATTCCAAATTATAAATTACGGCGCCAACGCACAGCCATTTTATGTTTTGATGGATCATAATGAGGAAAATTTAATAGAACCTGTTGCCTATACGCCAAATGTGGAGGAATATCACAATTGGCTGAAAAAAGGAATTGCAAATTTTAAATAAATAAATATTTTTCAATAGGGATGTCAACAAAATCAGCAATAGAAACCCAAAATCAACCTTCTGAATTGGAAACCTATTTTCAACAATTCAGAAAGCATATTGTTGGCATTGACCAAACTTTTGAGTCGCCATACGGGAAAAAGAAAATTATTTATACCGATTGGACTGCCAGCGGAAGGTTGTACCGTCCCATAGAAGAAAAATTACTGAATGAATTTGGCCCTTTTGTCGCCAATACGCATACAGAAACTTCCATCACCGGCTCGGCAATGACCATGGCGTATCACAAAGCAAGGTCTATCATTAAAGCCCATGTAAACGCATCCAAAGAAGATGTTTTAATCACTTCCGGAACAGGAATGACAGGGGTTGTCAACAAGTTTCAACGTATTTTAGGGTTGAAAGTATCAGAAAATATAAAAAAATACGCGGCAATTCCCGAAGATTTAAAACCTATCGTATTTATAACACATATGGAGCATCATTCCAACCAAACTTCCTGGTTGGAAACTATTGCCGATGTTGAAATTATTCCTTGTCAAGATTCTGGATTGATCTGTTTTGACAGTTTTGAAAAACTCCTGATTCAGCATAAAGACAGGCCCATAAAAATAGCTTCAGTAACCGCATGCTCCAACGTAACGGGCATTGTGACCGATTATCATAAAATCGCAAAAATGATTCACAGCTATGGCGGATTGTGTTTTGTGGATTTTGCCTGTTCGGCGCCGTATGTTGAAATAAATATGCATCCCAACGATGAAGAATCCTATTTAGATGCTATTTTCTTTTCTCCGCACAAATTTTTAGGTGGCCCGGGATCTTTGGGCGTACTGATTTTCAATAAAAAATTGTATAAAAACATGGTTCCCGACAATCCGGGCGGCGGAACCGTGAATTACACAAATCCTTGGGGAAACCATGATTATATTGATGATATTGAAACCCGTGAAGACGGCGGAACGCCTGGTTTTTTGCAAACCATAAAAATTGCTTTGGCCATTCAGTTGAAGGAAAAAATGGGCGTTAAAAATATTTTGGCGCGCGAACATGAACTTATTGATTTGGTGTTTGAAAAACTGACTAAAATCCCGAATCTTCAATTATTGGCCGGGCAGCACAAAGACCGATTGGGT
>JAWOHJ010000374.1:0-4039 GCA_046485225.1 Lutibacter sp.
AGAATTTATTACCTTCTTACCAGGCTAAAATGCCCTTTTTTTACGCGAATGTTTCCCTTTAAGTCAACCAATTCAACAGATTATTGGTTTTCTGTTGAATTGGTTGACTTAAAGGGAAACATTCGCGTAAAAAAAGGGCATTTTAGCCTGGTAAGAAGGTAATAAATTCTTTCTAAAAACTGCTTTTTTAAATGAATTAAAGATTCGTTAAATATATTTCATCCCTTAAAATCTGCTGAATTTAGTTTATTTTTGCAAAATGCTATTTCAGTTAGAATCAAATTTTAAACCTACCGGTGACCAGCCCGAAGCCATCAGGCAGTTGGTTGAGGGATTGAATTCTCAAGAAAAATTCCAAACATTGCTGGGTGTTACGGGTTCAGGAAAAACATTTACCATAGCCAACGTGATTCAGGAAGTGCAAAAACCAACCTTGGTGCTGGCGCATAACAAAACCTTGGCGGCACAGCTTTATTCGGAATTTAAGCAATTTTTCCCAAGCAACAGCGTCGAATATTTTGTTTCCTATTACGATTATTATCAGCCTGAAGCCTACCTTCCAACCACCGGAACTTTTATTGAAAAAGATTTATCCATCAACGAAGATATTGAAAAGTTGCGTATCAGTGCTTCTTCTGCCCTGCTTTCAGGACGAAGGGACGTTATTATAGTGGCTTCCGTTTCGTGTATTTACGGAATTGGGAATCCCGTAGAATTCAAGAAAAATATTATTTATGTTGAAGTTGGCCAGGCCATTTCGCGCACCAAATTTCTCCACCAGCTGGTGGCGAGTTTGTATTCGAGAACCGAAGCTGAAATCAGTAGCGGAACTTTTAAAGTGAAAGGCGACACCATTACCGTTTACCCATCTTATGGCGAACATGCCTTCAGAATTCACTTTTTTGGCGATGAAATTGAAGAAATTGAAAGCTTCGACGTGACCAACAATCTGGTTGTCGAAAAATTTGAACAAATCACCATTTATCCTGCTAATTTATTTGTGACTTCGCCCGATGTTTTGCAGAATGCCATTCACAATATTCAGGAAGATTTGATGAAGCAATTTGAATATTTCAAAGAAATTGGCAAACATCTGGAAGCAAAACGCCTTAAAGAACGCACGGAGTTCGATCTGGAAATGATTCGCGAACTGGGCTATTGCAGCGGTATTGAAAATTATTCAAGGTATCTCGACGGAAGGGAAGCCGGAACAAGACCTTTCTGTCTGCTGGACTATTTTCCAGAAGATTATCTGATGGTAATCGATGAAAGTCACGTGACGATACCCCAAGTTCATGCGATGTATGGCGGCGATCGATCGCGAAAAGTAAATTTGGTGGAATACGGATTCCGTTTGCCTGCAGCAATGGACAACAGACCTTTGAAATTCGGTGAATTTGAAGAAATCCAGAATCAGGTTATTTTTGTAAGCGCCACACCGGCAGATTATGAATTGCAAAAAACAGAAGGCGTTTTTGTGGAACAGGTCATTCGTCCAACAGGCTTACTGGATCCAGAAATTCAAGTGCGTCCGAGCATCAACCAAATAGACGATTTAATTGAAGAAATACAGTTGCGGGTTGAAAAAGATGAGCGAACATTAGTGACTACTTTAACCAAAAGAATGGCGGAAGAGTTGACGAAATATTTAAGCAGAATCCAGATTCGTTGCCGTTACATTCACTCTGATGTGGATACTTTAGAGCGTGTTGAAATTATGCGCGATTTGCGTTTGGGCATTTTTGATGTGTTGATTGGCGTGAATTTGTTGCGCGAGGGTCTTGATTTACCCGAAGTTTCTTTGGTGGCGATTTTGGATGCCGACAAAGAAGGTTTTTTGCGTTCACACCGATCTTTAACACAAACCATTGGACGAGCCGCAAGAAATATCAACGGAATTGCCATTATGTATGCCGATAAAATAACCAACAGCATGCAACTCACCATCGACGAAACCAACCGTCGCCGCGAAAAACAAATTGCCTACAATACCGAAAATAACATCACACCTACCCAAATTATTAAGAGCATCGAAAATATTATGGGGCAAAATACGGCTTCAACCTATAATTTTGAAAATTTGGCGAACATTGCCGCCGAAGAAAAAATGGATTATATGACGAAGGCCGAATTGGAAAACAGCATTCGCGAAAAACGAAAACAAATGGAAGAAGCCGCCAAAGCACTTGACTTTATCGCTGCCGCAAAATTGCGCGATACCATTAAGAAATTGAAAGAGCGGATTTAGTAAGCAGTTTTCAGTTGCAGTTTACAGGATGTTGAATTTCGTCAGCCTGAACTTGTTTACTCATTACCTTTATTATTTTGTTTTTAAGGTACTCGTGAATATGCATTTCAGGTTCTCATTATAATTGGTAAATTATATCATGAGATTCTGAAACAAGTTCAGAATGACGATTTTATTTATAAAAAAATCGTAAATAAAAAAAAGGCTATCTAAAAATAAATTTTTTAGATAGCCTTTTTTTAAAAATCGTATATCATAAATCTACAATCGTAAATCCACTAGTTTCCTTTTTTATAATCTGCCAAAAACTGGGCCAGACCAATATCTGTCAGTGGGTGTTTCAACAATCCCATAATGGCTGATAAAGGTCCGGTCATCACATCAGCGCCTAATTTTGCGCAATCGATAATATGCATGGTGTGACGCACTGAAGCCGCCAAAATTTCTGTTTCATAACCGTAATTGTCGTAAATAAGTCTTATTTCAGAAATAAGATTTAATCCGTCCGTAGAAATATCATCCAACCTTCCAATAAAAGGAGACACATACGTTGCGCCAGCTTTAGCAGCCAACAACGCTTGTCCGGCTGAAAAAACCAAGGTCATATTCACCCTGATTCCCTTATCAGTAAAATATTTACAGGCTTTAATTCCATCAGCAATCATCGGTAATTTAACCACAATTTGCGGATGTAAATCGGCCAATGCTTCCCCTTCTCTCACCATTCCGTCAAAATCGGTTGCAATCACTTCGGCACTTACATCGCCATCAACAATATTGCAAATTGCCACATAATGTTTTAAAATATTGTCTTTTCCCGTAATGCCTTCTTTGGCCATTAAGGAAGGATTTGTGGTTACGCCATCCAAAACACCCAATGCTTGTGCTTCTTTAATTTGCTCTAGGTTTGCTGTATCGATAAAAAATTTCATGTGTCGTGATTATTAGTTTATACTGAATTGTTTCTTATGCAAAAGTACTTAAATGATTACAATTTGAAGTGATTCATGAGCATCTTTTCATAAACTTTATCAGGCAATATTCTTTTCAAAATAATAGAAATTTTTTGCATAAAATCGCCCACTTTGTAATGAATATAAGGTTTTGACGTGTTTATGATTTTATAAATGGCTTCCGCCATCTGAATCGGATTGCTGCCACTGTCCACGTGAACATTCATTAAATCCAGGTTTTTTTGATAATTTTCTTTATACGAAGAATTCTCAAAAACCGGCGTATGGTATCGGCCAGATGCAATATTTGTTGCAAAATCACCCGGCGCCACGTTGGTCACTTCAATGCCAAAACCTTTAACTTCCATCCTAATCGCTTCCGTCACAATTTCCAAAGCGCCTTTTGTTGCAGAATAAATGCCCCTGAACGGCAAACCCATATAACCTGCAATTGAAGTTACATTTATTATTAATCCGCTGTTTTGTTTTCGCATTTGAGGCAAAACCGCTTTCATCATTTCTATAGGGCCAAAAAAATTGGTTTCAAAAACGTTGCGCATTTCATCGGTCGGCGTTTCTTCAATAGGCCCAGTAATGCCCATTCCTGCGTTATTGATCAAAATATCGATACCGCCTTCCGCAGTAATAATGTCATCAACAGCTTTTAGAATGGTTTCCTTATCAGTCACATCTAAAGCAATTAAGCGAAAAGGATGATTTGTGATATTAACCGGATTTCTGCTGGTTCCGTAAACGATGAATCCTTTTTGTGTTAAAAATTCACCTACGGATTTCCCAATTCCCGAAGAACCTCCCGTAATTAAAACGACTTTATTTC
>JAWOHJ010000377.1:0-3601 GCA_046485225.1 Lutibacter sp.
TCAAGAGGTTCTTTTACGGGCCGGCAGGTTAAAGTTTCTGACGGAATATTAAGTTCTAAATTCAGACTTCCAACCGAAGTTGAATGGGAATATGCAGCCAAAGCAGTTGTTGAAGATCGTGAATACAACAATACGCGAGGCAGAAAAAAATATGCCTGGAAAGGTAAATATACCCGTAATAAATCAAAAAAATATAAAGGAGACCAATTGGCCAACTTTAAACAAGGAAAAGGTGATTACAGCGGTGTTCCGGGATGGAGTAATGATGGAGCAGATATTACGATTCAAGTTAAATCATACGATCCTAACGCTTTTGGTCTGTACGATATGTCTGGTAATGTTGCAGAATGGGTTGCGGACGTTTACCGACCAATTATTGACAATGAAGCAAATGACTTTAACTATTTCAGGGGAAATATCTTTACAAAAAAGATGATTGATGCTGAAGGAAATGTGGTAATCGCAAATGACCTTTCTGTTCAATATGATACCTTAGACAATGGTAATATAGTGCCAAAGGAATTGCCTGGTGGCGTTAAATACCAACCAATTACCAAACGCGATGCTTATATGAGAAATAATTATGAGAAAGCATATAATGTAGACGTAAAAGATGGTGATTTGGCTTCAACAAAGATGTACAATAAAAATGAGGATGAATTAGAAACCAAACCTCGTATGTACAATTCACCTATAAAACCTAGGGTTATTGGTGAAAGCGGCTTATTGATGCAAGAATATGATGTTGAAAAAAGAACTACTTTAATTAGCGATATATCGCGTGTTTACAAAGGCGGTTCATGGAAAGATATGGAGTATTGGTTAGATCCTTCGCAACGCCGACATTTGCCGGAATATATGGCAACCAACTTTATTGGTTTTAGATGCGCTTCGGACAGAATTGGACCAATGACCTATAAAAAAAGAAAACCGACAACCACAAAAATTAGGTATTAAAACTATTATTTAAAATAAACCCAAGCCTCCCTGAAATTTCAGTGAGGCTTTTTTATATTTAAAATATGAATATTGCACAATTACATCAGTTATACAGCCAAACTTATTTGGTGGATACCGACACACGGAAAATAAGAAAAGGCAGCATGTTTTTTTGCCTGAAAGGCGATAATTTCAATGGCAATGAATTTGCTGAAGAAGCGCTAAAAAGTGGGGCAAATTATGTGGTTATTGATGAAGAAAAATACAAAACAAACCCCAATGCCATTTTGGTGGAAAATGTTTTGGAAACACTTCAAAAACTGGCAAATTTTCATAGAAAACAACTTACCATTCCTATTATTTCACTAACGGGTAGCAACGGAAAAACCACCACCAAAGAATTGATCAATGCAGTTTTATCCAAAAAATATAGCACTTCAGCAACTGCAGGCAATTTAAACAACCATATTGGCGTGCCGCTTACCCTGTTATCTATGACACCTAAAACAGAAATTGGCATTGTTGAAATGGGCGCAAATCATTTAAAGGAAATTGCATTTTTATGCAGTATCGCTGAACCAACTTACGGCTTAATCACCAATTTTGGAAAAGCACATTTAGAAGGATTTGGAAGTGCTGAAGGCGTTATTAAAGCCAAATCGGAATTGTATGATTTTTTAAGATCGAATAAAGGAACTGTTTTTATAAATACAGACGATGAACTTCAGGTAAAACAATCGGCTGGTATCAATGCTGTTGAGTTTAGCAGCAAGGTCATTAAATTTATGGAAGCGAATCCGTTTGTGAAAGTGGAATTCAAAAATACCTTGATCGAAAGCAACCTCATCGGAAAATACAATTACAACAACATTGCTGTTGCCTTGGCCGTTGGAAATTATTTCAAAATTTCAGAAACCGACATTAAAATGGCAATTGAAAGCTATATCCCGACAAATAACCGCTCACAAATTATTCAAAAAGGCAGCAATAAAATAATTATGGATGCCTACAATGCAAATCCGAGCAGTATGCAGGCAGCGCTTGAAAATTTTGCCCAATTAAAAGATGAAAATAAAGTGGTTTTTTTAGGTGATATGTTTGAATTGGGAAAGGATAGTAAAATGGAACATGAAAAAATAGCAAATTTGGTGGCTTCCTATAATTTTTCAAAAGTTTTTTTAATAGGAAAAGCATTTTCCGCAACTGGTGCAAAAAATGCTTTTCTTTCTGAAAGCTATGAATCTTTCAAAAATTCAACTAATTATTCAAACATTAACAATGCCACAATTCTTATTAAAGGATCTCGTGGTATGGCTTTAGAAAGGTTGTTAGACCTGCTCTAATTTTATTTTTTCTCTGTGATATTCAATTAAACCATCAATTGGCCGTCTAATAATTTTACCAATTTCAACCATATAATATCTTGCTACATCATTGATAATATCTTGGGAAAAGAAAGCAATTGAACCTACAAAATGAATAGGGACTTGCGCTGATTCTGTATAAGGTAATATTCTATTGACAAAAAATTCCTTAATGCCCTTTTGCAATACTTTATTAAAATAAGGCGTGCGGTCGTTTTTAAAAATGAATTCGGCAAAATGAGCCAAATAAGCATTCGGATTTTGTTCTTTATAAATATTTCTTTTGATGACATCAGCATCCAAATCGAATTGCGCCTCAAAAAGTTTTGCAATCGATTTTGGCATTTTATCGTAATAATAATCCCTTATTAATTTTTTGCCGAAATAATTGCCGCTGGCTTCATCCATTAAAATATAACCCAATGAAGGAACCCTGACATCCACAGTTTTACCGTCAAAGTAACAACTGTTTGATCCTGTTCCCAAAATACAAACAATTCCTGGTTTTTCGGTTACGGCATAAACCGCTGCAAAAGTATCTTCCTTAACAACAATTTTAGCATTTTTAAAAAATGATTCAAATATAGATTTCAAAAGCGATGTCAATCGTTCTGTTCCACATCCGGCACCGTAAAAATAAACCTCAGTCACGCTATCTTTGTGACTGGTTATTTCCTCATTGGATTGAATCCTGACTTTTAGTAAATCGGCAGACAATATCTCCGGATTTAATCCTTCGGTTCTTGTTTTAAATACCTGATTTCCTTCTTTATCCAGTAAAATCCAGTCGGCCTTTGTTGAACCTCCATCTGCTATTAGAATCATTTTTTTATTTTTTATACTGTTATTTCTTATTTAACGGAATGAATGTATTCAGCCAAATCAACCATTTTAGTTGAATAACCAAACTCATTGTCATACCACGCTACTAATTTAAAGAAATTATCGTTCAAAGCAATACTTGCTTCAGCATCAAAAACACATGTTCTAGGTTCAGATACAAAATCTTGCGAAACTACAGCTTCATCAGTGTACCCTAAGATGCCTTTTAATTCATTTTCAGAAGCATATTTTAAAGCAGCTTTCACTTCTTCCATAGTCGCTGATTTTTCAGTTCTAACCGTTAAATCAACAACTGACACATCAGCAGTTGGGATTCTAAAAGACATTCCTGTAAGTTTCCCGTTCAATTCAGGGATTACTTTTCCTACAGCTTTAGCTGCGCCTGTTGATGAAGGAATAATATTGATTAAGGCACTTCTCCCGCCTCTCCAGTCTTTTTTTGACGGACCGTCAAC
>JAWOHJ010000379.1:0-8249 GCA_046485225.1 Lutibacter sp.
TTACCTTTATAAATGCTGATAAAAAAGTTTGCCAAGAAAATGATTTGAGCAGCACCTCCCACAATAGCAAATAAAGTGATTACAATATTTACATCGGCAACATCATCAAATAATGGAAATGCGGTATTTGCGTAATACCTGCGCGGCAATCCTGCCAAGCCAACAAAGTGCATAGGGAAGAAAACGCCATAAGCTGCCACAGCGGTAATCCAGAAATGCCAATAACCCAATGTTTTGTTCATCATTCTTCCATACATTTTAGGAAACCAGTGATACACACCCGCAAACATTCCATAAATTGCAGAAACACCCATAACCAAGTGAAAGTGGGCAACTACAAAATACGTATCGTGCACATTGATGTCCAATGCACTGTCTCCAAGCACCAATCCTGTCAATCCGCCGGAAATAAATGTAGAAACCAAGCCAATTGAAAACAGCATGGCTGGGTTCATTTGTAAATTTCCTTTCCAAAGTGTGGTGATATAATTAAATGCTTTAACAGCAGAAGGTATTGCGATTAATAAAGTTGTAAAAGTAAATACGGAACCTAAAAATGGATTCATTCCCGATACGAACATATGATGTCCCCATACTACGGTTGACAAAAATGCAATGGCGATGATAGATCCAATCATGGCTCTGTATCCAAATATTGGTTTTCTTGAATTTGTGGCAATTACTTCTGAAGTGATTCCCAAAGCAGGCAATAAAACGATATATACTTCAGGATGCCCAAGGAACCAAAATAGATGTTCGAACAAAACAGGAGATCCTCCTTGGTAATGCAAAACTTCTCCTTGGATAAATATATCTGACAAGAAAAATGACGTTCCAAAACTTCTGTCGAAAATCAACAATAAGGATGCAGAAAGCAACACAGGAAATGAAACCACGCCAATTATTGCAGTCACAAAAAACGCCCAAATTGTCAATGGTAATCTGGTCATTCTCATTCCCACCGTTCTTAAATTAAGTACCGTTACAATATAATTTAAGGCACCCATTAAAGATGAAGCAATAAATATTGCCATAGAAATCAACCAAAGCGTCATTCCCGTTCCAGATCCAGGTATGGCTTGCGGCAGTGCACTTAAAGGCGGATAAATAGTCCAACCTGCTGATGCTGGGCCTGCTTCAACGAAAAGCGAAATAACCATAACTACACTCGACAAAAAGAACAGCCAATAGGAAACCATATTTAGGAATCCTGAGGCCATATCGCGAGCTCCAATTTGCAAAGGAATCAATAAATTGCTAAAAGTTCCGCTTAAACCAGCCGTTAAAACGAAGAATACCATGATGGTACCGTGTATGGTTACCAATGCCAAATAAATATCTGGAGACATAACACCTCCGTCTTGGTGGCGACCTAAAAAAGCTTCGATAATGCTAAAAGAAGTATCTGGCCAAGCAATTTGCAATCGGAACAACATAGACATAAATACCCCAATAATTCCCATAAAAATACCAGTAATTAAATACTGTTTTGATATCATTTTATGGTCAGTACTAAAAACGTATTTTGTAATAAATGTTTCTTTGTGGTGATGATCTGACATATTTTGTAATTTTTAGTAGTGTAGTAGTTAATTATTCTTGAACAACTTCAGCAATCGTTTTTTGAGTGCTTAGCCAATTGTTAAAATCTGCTTCTTCCTGCACAATTATTTTCATTTGCATATTGTAATGCGAGGAACCGCAAATTTTGTTGCAAAGCAATAAATAATCAAATTCATAAGGATCTTCACCTTTTTCAGCCCTGATTTTATTGATACCGTCAACTTTTGCAATGGTTTTTTCATTCGCTCTCATTTCTTCGGTCGTCATACTTGGTGTAAAAGAAAACTGAGTTACCATTCCTGGAACGCAATTCATTTGCGCCCTAAAATGCGGCATATATGCCGAATGCAAAACGTCTTGAGAACGGAATTTAAAAATCACTTGTCGACCTTTAGGCAAACGCAATTCCCTTGTTGGAATATCATCGATTGAATTTTTATCAGTCATATCAACACCCATTGTATTGATTCCTTTTATATTGCGCACATTTGCTCTTCCCAATTCATTATCGGCTCCGGCATAACGAGCTTCCCATTGAAATTGTTTGGCATATACTTCAACGATTAAAGGATTTTCAGCATCAGAAGCATCCATAACATCATTCCAAACTGAAAGTCCGTAAAGCACTAAACCTGCAAGAACCACAGCGGGAACAATGGTCCAAATCATTTCCAATTTATGGCTGTCGGCATAAAATAATGCTTTTCTTCCGTTAATTCCTCTGTATTTAAATGCAAAATAGAATAGTAAGAACTGCGTAATTGCTTGTACAAACAAAATAAGCACCATTGTTACCATGTACAACTTATCAATGCGAGCACCTTCAAAAGAAGCTGATTCCGGCAAAAGAATTACGGAATATTTCCAAAACGAAAATATCATCAATCCATAAAAGAAAACTCCAAAAATTGCAAATAAAATTCCTTGGGTATTGTTGTCCTTTTCAGTCGCAATAGCGCCTTTCAAATTAAAAATACTTATTATTTGCCAAATTGCAATTCCTATTACGATTGCGAGTAAAATATAAAATAATGCTGTCATATTTTTTTAAGCTAGTAGTTATCGTGTTGCCAAATATAAAAAAAATCCTGAATATTTTTTCTTCAGGACTCTTTTCTATGCTCCTTTTATGAATTTAATAGTGAAAATGTTCACTTTCTTTTATGAATGGACTTCCTTTTGCCAATAATGGTGCTTTTGTCATTGCGTTAAAAACAACATAAATAAAGATACCTAAAACAAGCAAAACTGAACTTATTTCAGAAATACCAAAAAACCATTGGTCACCAACTGTTGCTGGCATAATCATCACAAAAATATCGATATAATGTCCAATCAATACAATAATACCCGCAGTTACAATAAACCAAGGCACGCGCTTAAAGTCGCTATTCATTAATATTAAGAGTGGAAAAACAAAGTTTAAAACAACCATTCCTAAAAATGGTACTTTATAATCATTGAATCTGGTTACAAAATAAGTTACTTCTTCAGGAATATTTGCATACCAAATCAGCATAAACTGTGAAAACCATAAATAGGCCCAAAAAATACTGAATCCGAACATAAACTTCGCCAAATCATGTAAATGACTGTTATTTACAAATTCCAAGTAACCTTTTCCTTTTAAATATATTGAAACCAAAGCGATTGTTGTGATTGCAGATACAATTAAACTTGAAAAAACGTACCAACCAAATAAGGTACTAAACCAATGCGGATCCAGGGACATAATCCAGTCCCAAGACATCATGGATTCCGTAATCAAGAAAAACACCAAAAAAGCTGCTGAACTTTTAAATAATTTTCTGTAATTGCTCAAATCTGTTGAAGCATCTTGCGCAAGGGTCAATTTCCTTGCATAATTGCGATATAAAACCCAGCCAAGAATATAAAAAGCAGCTCTTCCTAAAAAGAATGGCACATTTAAATAGCCTGATTTATTTTGAATTAACATGTCATTTGCTACCACTTCCGGATCCATCCATGTAAATAAATGATTTTGTGTTGCTGAGAGCACAAAAAATACAAATAACATCACACCACCAACAGGCAAAAACGCCGTAATTCCTTCCATTACCCTAAACAAAACTACTGACCAACCGGCTTGTGATACATGTTGAATTGCATAAAACGCTAAGGTTCCCAATGAAATCATAAAAAAGAAAAACAAGGCAACATAGAGTGCCGACCAAGGTTTGTTTTTTAATAAATGATACACGTGTTCGGCATGAGCATCTTCAGATTGCGCAGCATTACCGTTTTCTGCAGTACCGTGATCGGCAGTTGCAGCAACTTCGCCATGTGCGTTATGACTTTCTTGTAATAGCACTTTAACTTCATCTACTGATGCAGGTGCAGATAAAAATCCATAACCAACTCCTAAAAGCCCAATAATCATTAATGCTAATGATAATGTTTTTAATTTACTTGAAAAGGTATACATATTTTTAAATTCTATCTTAGTAAAAGTGTTATTTTAATAGTTCGTTTCTAAGCTGTTGCGCGTACATGGTCACTTGCCAGCGTTCTTTTTCTGTCAACTGACCAGAATGAGAGCCCATCATATTTCTTCCGTACATGATTACATGGTAAATACTGCCTTCAGTTATTGGCCTGTCTTTATAATTAGGAACTCCTAAATATTTGTCTCTTTTTACCAATTCACCATCTCCAGCACCTGAAGCGCCGTGACAAGAAATGCAATAAATGGTATACATTGCTTGACCATTGGCCAAATTTGCCTCGTTTACTTCTAAAGGATTTTTAAGATTTAATAATGCTGTATCATAACCTTCTGTGGTGTCTTCATAATCATAAGGCACTTTTCCGCGAGAAATAGTTCCTTCAACAGGCGGTTGAGACGTTCTTCCATCACTAAAATTTGGATTTACTGAATAGGTATCATAGCCGACAGATTTATACATATCAGGCATATATTGGTAATTCGGCTTTGTTTTATCTAACCAACAGGATGATAATGTGAATAAAAAAGCCAAGGCTATTGTTATTTTTAAAATGTTCTTCATTTTAATTAATGCTTTTCAGTTACTTTAATTTCTACAGTTCCTGTTTTTTCAAGAAATGCTATCAGTTCATCTTCATTTCCGTCAACAATCACTTCCATCACAAACATATCATCGGTTGTTCTGGGATCAGGGTTTTCAGCTTCTTTAAATGGCCATAATCTGCTTCTCATATAAAAGGTAATTACCATTAAATGTGCTGCAAAAAATACAGTCATCTCAAACATAATAGGCACAAATGCCGGCATATTTTGAATAAAAGTAAAACTTGGTTTTCCTCCAATATCTTGAGGCCATTCCTCTATCATCATATAATTCATCATCCAAACTGAAAATACCAAACCAACACAACCGTACATAAAAGCGGTAATTGCGATACGAGTGCCTTTTAATCCCATAGCTTTGTCTAGTCCATGAACCGGGAATGGCGTATAAACTTCTTCGATATGATAATTTGCCGCACGTACTTCTTTTACGGCATCCATAAGGATATCATCATCATTATACATTGCTTGTACTACTTTATTACTCATGATTTCCGTCTCTTAATTTTTTATATTTTTCACCTGATGACTTCAAAATAGATTTAACCTCTGCTTGCGCGATCACCGGGAATGTTCTTGCGTATAATAGGAATAGCACAAAAAAGAAACCAATGGTGCCAATAAAAATTCCTATATCCACAAATGTTGGCGAAAACATAGTCCAAGATGATGGTAAATAATCTCTGTGTAATGAAGTTACGATAATTACAAATCTTTCAAACCACATTCCAATGTTTACTACAATAGAAATGATGAATGAGAAGGTAATACTTGTTCTTAATCTTTTAAACCACATAAATTGCGGTGAAAAAACGTTACAACTCATCATAAATAAATACGCCCACCAGTAAGGACCTGTAGCTCTATTTAAAAATGCATATTGTTCATATTCCACACCTGAATACCAGGCTATAAATAACTCGGTGATGTAAGCACAACCTACGATTGAACCCGTAATCATAATTACAATGTTCATTAATTCGATATGTTGTTTGGTAATATATGCTTCAAGATTTGACACTTTTCTCATAATGATCAACAAGGTGTTCACCATCGCAAATCCTGAGAAAACCGCTCCAGCCACAAAATAAGGCGGGAAAATAGTGGTATGCCATCCCGGAATTACAGAAGTTGCAAAGTCAAATGATACAATGGTATGTACCGAAAGTACCAAAGGCGTTGCCAAACCGGCCAATACCAGAGAAACTTCTTCAAAACGTTGCCAGTCTTTAGCCCTGCCAGTCCATCCGAAACTTAACAAACCATAAATTTTCTTCTGAAAAGGTCGAATTGCCCTGTCGCGTAACATCGCAAAATCGGGTAATAAACCTGTCCACCAAAATACCAGTGAAACTGATAAATACGTTGAAATCGCAAAAACGTCCCATAACAATGGCGAGTTAAAGTTGGTCCAAAGTGTTCCAAATTGATTTGGCAATGGCAATACAAAGTGCGCATTCCAAACTCGACCCATATGAATTACCGGGAATAAACCTGCCTGAACAACAGAAAAAATTGTCATCGCTTCTGCAGAACGGTTGATTCCCATTCTCCATTTTTGACGGAACAATAACAGTACTGCAGAAATAAGCGTACCGGCGTGACCAATACCTACCCACCATACAAAGTTGGTGATATCCCAAGCCCAGCCAACAGTTTTATTTAATCCCCAAACGCCAATTCCTGTTCCGATGGTATAAACGATACAACCAATACCCCAAAGGAATGCAATAAGTGCTATTGAAAAAGCTGTCCACCATAATTTATTTGCTTTACCCTCAACTGGAGCGGCTACATCGACAGAAATGTCATGGTAACTTTTATCTCCAACAATTAAGGGTCTTCTAATAGGTGCTTCGTAATGAGACGACATAATTCTTATTTAATTATAATCTATTAATATTCTTTTTATGCTTCTTGAATGTTTCTCACTTTTACGTGATAAACAACATTTGGTTTTGTGCCAATGAACTCCAATAAGTGATAGGCTCTTTTGTCTTCGGCCAAACTTTTAACGGTATCTTCTTGCTTATTTATATCACCAAAAACCATTGCTCCGGCTGAACAAGCATTTGAACAAGCAGTTTCAAACTCATTTGTGTTAATAGGCCTTCCTTCTTTTTTAGCTTTTAAAATGGTTGCTTGTGTCATTTGAATACACATAGAGCATTTTTCCATAACACCTCGCGAACGAACCACAACATCTGGATTTAAAACCATTTTGCCTAAATCATCGTTCATATTGTAATCGAATTTGCTGTTGTTTGGATATTCAAACCAGTTAAATCGACGCACTTTATAAGGGCAGTTATTTGCACAGTAACGCGTTCCAACACATCGGTTATAAGCCATTTGATTTTGACCCTGACGACCATGGGAAGTTGCCGCGACCGGACAAACCGTTTCGCATGGCGCATGGTTACAGTGCTGGCACATAACAGGCTGGAAAGCAACTGACGGATTTTCGG
Organism: Lutibacter sp.; assembly: GCA_046485225.1. Lineage (GTDB taxonomy): Bacteria > Bacteroidota > Bacteroidia > Flavobacteriales > Flavobacteriaceae > Lutibacter. The sequence goes on from JAWOHJ010000379.1 coordinate 7,102, forward strand.
AAGGGTCTTCTAAGGAATCCATCGCGTTTTTGAAGCCCATTGCTCCTTTACCGTCTTCTTTTACTTTAATGTCACCAGCAAAATTTTCTTCATGAGAATAATAACGGTCAATACGCAACCAGTGCATATCGCGCGAACGTCTTATTTCGTCTTTTCCAACAACAGGAACATTATTTTCGGCGTGGCAAGCAATAACGCAAGCACCACAACCTGTACAAGTATTTAAATCTATGGAAAGGTTAAAATGATGACCAACAGATCTGTCAAATGATTCCCATAAATCAACAGATGATGCTTCTACCTCTTTATGATCTAAAGACACCTTTGGCGATTTATTCCAAGTATGTTTTGGATCAATTGAAGTATCATTGTACATTTCCAAAGTGGTTTCTTTAATAATGTCACCACGGCCCATTAAGGTATTTTGCAATTGAACGCAAGAAAATTCATGTTCGCCTGCAGCCAATTTTAAAGTTACATTTGGCTGAAAATTATTAAAGTCTTTATAAAATTTGTAGGCATTTTTACCCGTTTGCATTTCTGCTTTTAATCCTTGTTTTCTTCCGTAACCAAGCGCCAAACCTAAAGATCCTTTTGCTTGTCCGGGTTGAATTAAAACCGGTAAAATTTCTGAAACGTCATTTATGGTCAGTTCCACCAAGCTTCCGTTTAATGCACCGTTTGCTACATAATTATTTACTGCGCCAAGTGCAACAGCATCAGCTTTCGACATCGTTAAATAGTTATCCCAAGAAGTTCTTGTGATTGGATCAGGAAATTCCTGTAACCAAGGATTATTGGCCATTTGACCATCACCCAAACCTATTTTTACATAAAGTTCCAATTCTAAATCACTGCCTTTAACTGCCTCTAATTCGGCTGCTGCTGTTTCAACATCAACTTCCAGTGAAATTACACCGCTTTGAGTTGCTTCAGAAGTAAAAACGCCGTCGTGCAAGGCCTGATTCCAAGATTTTCCACCCAATATTTCGGTGTTCCAAGTTTCTTTTAAGAAATCATAATAGCTTGCCGTGCTGCCTGTCCAAGCCAATAAACTGTCTTGAAACTGACGCGTATTAAACAATGTTTTTATGGTAGGCTGAATTAAACTGTATTGTCCTTTTTTAATTTCAACATCACCCCAAGAC
>JAWOHJ010000019.1:0-2519 GCA_046485225.1 Lutibacter sp.
CACAAAAAAGAAAAAGTTGATGGCCAAAACTTGCCACAATAGTTTTCTTTCTTGGGCTAAATTGTCAACAAGCTTAAAATCTTCAACCGAAACGGATGAAATTAGCGTTGTGTCAAACTTTAATTCGTCCAGTTGCTTAAAAATAACGTCGTTATTGTTTGTATGAAATACATGCAACAGTCGGTTTGCAATGTCAAACTCCAGCATTTTGATATTGGAAAGTCCGCCAAGTTTCATCCGTATAAGTTGCTCTTCAGACGGACAATCCATCTTTGATATTTTGAAGGTTGTTTTTTGCATCGTGTATTAGTTTCAAAGGCGATCTAACAGGTTTGACAAGGTTCCGATAGCTTGATAGGTTTTGTAAATCTATTGTTTAATCCTTAAAATACAAAACAACTTTTAAAAAAGGAACTGTTGCGCTTAAACTGAATTAATTAATTTTTCATTCTCTGCAAATGGAAATGCGTTTTCTGTTTATTTCAGAATTCTATTTTTGGAAATAGTCTATAGCGTCTTTGATTGCATAATCAACAGGTTGATATTTTATGTTTAACGCGGTAATCGATTTATCATTTGAATAAAAATTTTTAACGCAAAGAATTTTCATATTTATGGAACTGATGTTTGTTTTGATGTTCAACATGCGCAAAAAATCTCCAAAATAACCCAATGTAATTAAGAGTTGTTTGGGAATTTTTATCATTATTGGATTTTGATTGGTAAGTTGATTGAGTTTCTTAAAAAATTCGTCATAGGTAAGATTTTCATTGGCAATGAGGTATTTTTCACCATTTTTTCCTTTTTCCAAACTGTTAATGATTCCTGCACAAGCATCTTTTACATGGACGAAATTTTTTCCGCCTGAAGGATAAAAAATAATTTTCTTTTTCCAGGCCATTAAAATAATTTTTCCTGAACTGGGTTTTGAATCATAGGCGCCAAGCATAAAACTTGGATTGATAATAATGACTTCAATTTTATCAATGTTTTGCAATAAATAATTTTCGGCTTCCAGCTTGCTTTTTGTGTAAAAGGAATTATCAAATGGAAACCTGATTTTCTGCTGTTCGTTGCCTAAATTGTTTAGAGAACCATAGCCCAAAGTACTGGAAGTGCTGATGAAAATAAATTTTCTCACCTCGCATTCAATAGCAGTGTTAAATAGTTGAATAGTTGCATTGCAATTGGTTTTGCAATAATCAGCATAGTTGATTAAATTTTGATTTGTTTCTGCTGCCGCATGAATAACAATATCAATTCCATTCAAATGAGGTGATAAATCATCAAATAAATCTCCTTGAATTAAAGCTAAATTTTTATGATGGTTGCCTTTAAATTTTAATTTATTTCGAATCAATCCCTTAACGAGAAAACCATTTTCCAATAAATCATTAGAAAGGTTTGTAGCCAGTAAACCGTTAAGCCCCGTTATAAATATCTTTTTCATGGCACAATTTTCCTTTGGTTTTTGGCAATATTAAAGTTATTCATTTTTTACGAAAAAAAATCAAAAATCACAGTTTTATGAGCCAAAACAAAAATCAGCAATTTCTATGAGATCACCTTCAATCCAAATTTAACCGCAATAAAATAAGTGATTGTAGAAACGGCCGCGGCAAGAACCGCTCCCCAGATTAAATCAACAATGGTGACTAAAATCGGCCAATCTTTTAAGGTGGCAAGATTGGTTAAATCATACGTTGCATAAGTAATCAGGCCAAACAATGCGCCAAACAACAACGCATGCAACCAAGACTGTTTTTCTAAAGCAGGCGTGATTACAAATTGTACCAAACCCACAATAAAAAGCAGGTAAAATATAATTGCCGCTGCCCAATTGATATCGGGCTTCATAAGAAATCCGATTTGTTTGGCGTAAAAACCTTTTGCCACAAGTGCAAGCCACACCATATCAATAATGAAGAAAACGGGTAGCGCGATCAAATAAAGTTTTAAAAACATATCAATAAAAATTAGGTGATAAAGTTATAAAAATTTGCATTTCACTTAAAAACAATTAAAAATACAAAAAAGAGTTCACTTAAGAAAAATATGTTTTTTTTAATGTTGTTAAAACCTAAAAACCCATAATCAACTTAAAAACAAAAGTAACTTCTTACGGCGCTTTTTACTTCACTTTTATATTTTTTGAAGGTTTGTGCAGTTATTGTCAAAGTGTGAAAATGTTTATCAATACCATTCAGCATTCAGTTTTTCCAGTTCGGTTTTTAAAGCTGAAAGCGATTTTTCATCAATTAATTGTGCGTTGATTTTCAATTGTTTTTTATCGGATTTTAAAATATAATCACCGGCAAAATGTTTAATTCCTTTTATTTCAGTCAAATTTAATTCCTTGCCAAATGGCCAGTTTTGTTTAATAATTCCGTTTTCAATGGTTAAATATTTTTCACTTTTTTGATAGAAATAGGAGATAATATAAATTCCAGAAATAACAAACCAGGCATAATCTTTCCAATTGGGTTTTTCATCAGATGTAATGTTGGTAATTGCGTAAG
>JAWOHJ010000037.1:0-2868 GCA_046485225.1 Lutibacter sp.
GTTTAGTCTGCCAAAACCAACAATACAGTTTTCAGCAAAATGCTCATGTACTTCATAAAAGTTATTTACATCTAAAACCTCTTCAATAACCGCTCTCATATCGTAAGCCATTTTAGAATCGTCAGGAATAATGGTATCTAACATATCACAAGATCTTTTTGGATCATCACCCATTTCTAATATTGGAGTTAACTCCATATTATTATTAGGAAGATAATTTAACAACTCTCTAATTTGTTCAATACAATCGGTATCATCTTCACAAGCAAAATGTGCATTTCCACTTTTTGAATTATGCACCATAGCGCCTCCTAATTCTTCAAAAGTAGTTTCCTCACCAGTTACTGTTTTAATTACATATGGACTGGTAATAAACATATTACTTGTTTTTTTTACCATAAATATGAAATCAGTCATTGCAGGAGAATAAACTGCTCCTCCAGCACAAGGACCCATTATTGCAGAAATTTGTGGAATAACACCTGAAGCTCTAGAATTTCTAAAGAAAACATCTCCGTAACCTTTTAGTGCATCTACTCCTTCCTCAACTCTTGCTCCTCCTGAATCATTTAAGCCAACTACCGGAGCTCCCGCTTTCATAGCTAGATCCATAATTTTACAAATTTTAGATGCATGCATTTCTCCTAAAGCACCACCACTAGATGTAAAATCTTGCGAAAAAGCAAATACAGTTCTTCCATTAATCAATCCGTGTCCAACTATAACACCATCTGAAGCAATTTCAACATTCTCCATTCCAAAGTTTACAGATCTGTGTCTTACTAAAGTATCTATCTCATAAAAACTCCCTTCATCAAATAATAAATTAATACGTTCCCTCGCAGTTAATTTTCCTTTTTCATGTTGCTTTTCAATTCTTGCTTCCCCTCCCAATTTAGCTGCCATTTCTCTTTTGGCTTTTAGTAAGGCAATTTTCTCTGTAACTTTCATAATATTTAAATTATTTTTCTATTTTTAATAGGCTTTTATTTCACCCTTTTCTTTGCTTTTTTCACTAGCTAAAGTTACGGATTGTATTCTACAAATACATCCATTTTTATTTTAATAATAGTCATAATACAATATTTTATGTGTGTTTTATGAATAAAATTATTGATCATATAGTAATTAATAGATTACTTATCAATAAATTATAGAGATATATTTAACTTTTAATTTGATTTGTTGAATATTTCATAAAAACAAACCTTCTGTAACATTTGTGTTTTTCAAAATTTTTAAACAGCCCAAAAATTGAAAAAAAAACAAAATTTAACAACTTAAAAAATGCCATTTATAACGTTTTCGAAAAGCCAAATAAAAAAAATAAAAATGTAATTTTTTTAGCTATTGTTTTTGTTTAAAAAACACCATTTTTGGTGAAAAAATCATGAAAAAATCATGGGAAAATGGAAATTTGACGAAAAAAAAGCGTGAAAAATTCTTAAAATCAAAAAATACGGGTGAAAATTTTACTTTTAATGTTTATAGAATTATTATAAATTTCAGCAAAAAAAGAAATCTTCTTCCTTCAAACAAAAATTATATTGTTTTTTTAACCCTTTGTTTGCAATTGTTTAGTTTAAAAAATTCGATATAAATTTTATGGATATATCTGATCAAATTGTGCAAGTAATATCGGTTTGAATTGTGCCACTTTTATGCTGCAAACAAAAACATAACGTTACGATTTGAGGCAGTGAAAAACAATTTGCCCTATAATCGAATGCTAAGTAATTATTTTAGTTGACTCATACGTTTTGGTTTTACTGCCATATCTTTTCTGTTTGGTGTAGACACCAAATAAAACCAAAATCGAGGATTAAAGATATTTAAGCGGGGTCAGCAAGCTATGGAATATCCAATACTTAAATTTTTTCAAATTTTACTTGATCTGAATTAGAAATTATATTCTTTACCCTAAAATTATCAAAGTTAACCTTTATCAGATTTAACACTTAAAACCATTCTTCATCTATTTTTTCATTTTCATCAGTTCTGGTTGCCTTAGTTTGCATTTTACCTGTAAAATAATTTATACTATTTTCTTGAAAAATACCTCTTTCAAAATTATTGATTTGAATGGCTATCAGTTGATATTTACCAATTTGATTTTTTATACTCCATATAGTTTTATTGTAGTGTTATAGTGACCATAACACTCCGTATGAATAAGTCTATTTTTGGGCCGGAAAAGTGCTTAAAAAAACAAAAAAAAAGTGGTAAAAAGTAATAGAGAAAAAATTTAAATGTAGCAAGATAAATCTATTGCAAAGCACCGCTTCTAAAATCAACAAAAAATAACCTAGCGGCAAAAAAATAACAGCAAGCTAAAAATTAGCTTACTTCGTATCAATTTTTGATGATTGAGTGAGTGATCGATGAAGAAAGGAAGATGCCTTGAGGCACCGCTGCGCCTACTATCTTTACATCATATCTTGCAAAATCTGTTGACCAATTTGTTGACTTATTGTATGACTCGTTTTGATACGATTTAGTGTATCCCGCCTGTATTCAAACTAACAAAATTATTTTACACAAAAGTTATCAAAAAATGTTAAAAATTATGATTCTGCAAAAATTTTGCTGCTTTTTTAAGGATATATTTTTTGATATCTTGACGCATATAATGCTTTCTAGTTTTATGAATTATATGTAAAAACATATAATTTATTGTCATTTCAAATATTTATATGCTAAAGCATATACTTAATGAAAATAATTAATGGGTTAATTTTTAGTCAACCTATTTCAGTACGATGCATACCTTCAATATTAGCACTATTCGCCAAATGCACTAAACATGATGTTACCAGTTAGGGTTCTTAATTATTGTGTGTGCAAACAATCACCCTTAATGACTTTCTA
>JAWOHJ010000077.1:0-4904 GCA_046485225.1 Lutibacter sp.
TTTTCAGAATTATTTTTATCTAAGGCATTTTCTCGGCTTTTTGGTATAATAATGTTGTTATAACTGTTTAATTTTTTACGGCCAAATCCTTGAAGGTCCAATTTGGTAATTAACATTGCGTAACGTTGATCAAACAAATGCCAAATTTCACCGGCGTCTAAAGAGGTGATTCCGTCACCAACAATCAAAGCCACTTTTGGTTTTTTAATGGTTTTAAAATTACTGCTTCCTAAATCAATCCCTTTAGCCAAACCTGTTGAAACTGGCGATATATTAATATGTGATTCTTGTCCAATTTTATTTAGCAATTTTGCCAATTCCTGGGCGGGAATTTTTTGATTTTGAGCCGGAATAAGTATGGTTCCGTAATCGTAATCAACGCCATCCAAAGAAAACTGTTTCAGCGAAACTTTTGCGGCAATTCCTGCTTCCAAAATTTGGTTTAATGCTTTTGGCGAATAATATTCGTGCCATTCCATTAAATAGGCATAATTGGAGACGGGAATGTTTGATATTTCGCGAGGTTTTACTTCCATTATTTCAGCGCCAATTTGCGAAAGTGGCGCGTTTTCATTATAATCTAAATTGAACGCTAACGGAAATGACCAGGCAGAAATATCGTAAAATAAACTATCCTGAAAAGTGGTTCTTTTTTCAAAAATAGCATCTATTAAGCGAGATTGCTTTTGGTTTTTTGGTAAAATATAGCTGTATCCTTTTTTATAATTTTTACCGTTTTGGGTAAAATCATTTTTGATTTCGTGAATTTTAACTTGGTGCTGCTGAAGAATTTCGGCTAAATGGTAAGCTTTAGCGGCATCTTTTTCATCGCCAAAAACAATGGCTGTGGCTTTTGCTTCCTTTCTGGCATCCTGAAAAAACTCCCGCTGATAATTCAGCAATTTTTCTCTCAATTTAACGCCAGCTTCCAAGGTAGATAATGCCGTAACAAACTGGTTTCTTATGGTAAAAGGAAAAGTGAGTAATCCATTATCGCTTTCTTGCGCATGACCTCTGGATGAGGCTTGCTCAAAAAGAATTCCGATACTTCCCTGAATATCTGGATATGTGGATCCTTTGCCAAAATAGAAATCATCAAAATTTTCTTCAGCAAAATATAAACTTCCTATTTTGTCTAAAGCAGTCGCATGAAATTGCGCAATCTCTTCGGTTAATTTATAGTTTTTCTTAGGCGTTAAAGGATGATTTCTTGACGGAACGCCCGGTTGAAAGAAAAATGTGGAATTGGTTCCCATTTCATGATGATCTGTAAGAATATTTGGGTACCATTTGTGATAAGTTTTTATCCTAGCTCTGCTTTCCGGCAATTGCGATGGCAACCAATCACGATTCATATCAAACCAGTAGTGATTTGTTCTTGCGCCTGGCCAAGCTTCCGCAAATTCCCTGTCATTTGGGTCGGGATTGATATTTTGGCTTTTATGCATATTTACCCAAGAGGAAAAGCGTTGCATTCCATCAGGATTGAAAGAAGGGTCAAAAAGAATGATGGTATTGTTAAGCAATTCATCAATTTTTTCTCCTTCTGCCGCAGCCAAATAATAGGCTACCGCAAGCGCCGCATTACTGCCGCTGGGTTCGTTTCCGTGTATGGAAAAACCTTGATTTACAACAAGCGGCATTGAAGATAAATCTAAACCGGATGAATTTGCGTCGGTGATGCTTAAATGCTTCAACCGTATATTTTCTATGTTTTTATGGTTGTTTGGCGAGGTGATGGTAAGCAGAATTAAAGGCCTTCCTTCAACCGTGGTGCCTCTATCTTCAAAGGTAATTCTGTCACTGCTGTTTGCCAAAACCTGCATGTAATTTACCAATTTATCATGAGTGACGTGCCATTCACCTATTTCGTGACCAATAATGCTTTTTGGCGTTGGAATATCGCCGTTGTAGGTCACATCATTAGGGAGATAATAGGATAAATTTAATTGGTTGGTTTGAGCGTTGGCAACAAAGGATAGGGTTAAGAAAAAGAAAATAATAAATTTATTCATAGTTGGTTAATTAGTTTTGTCGCTAAAGATAAAAAAAATAAATAAATTCATGGGGAATGATTAATCTCAATCTAAAAAGGACCTTAAAACAGTTCGCCTCCCGAAAAATTGGGAGGCGACTTTTTGTTTAGATATTATTTAAAAAAATACAAAAAAAATTAGCGAAACTTATAAAAATCTCAATTTTAAAGCTTATTTCCCTTTATTCTTCACATATTTTTCAAGCCAAGCATCTTGTTCCCAAAGCATATGCATGATACTTTCTCTTGCGGCATAACCATGGCTTTCCTTTGGAAGCATAACAAAGCGTACAGGAGCGCCCAATCCTTTCAAGGCATTAAAATAGCGCTCGCTCTGCATCGGAAAAGTACCGGAATTGTTATCGGCTTCTCCATGAATTAAAAGCATTGGTGTTTTCATTTTATTGGCATGCATAAATGGAGACATGGTGTTGTAAATTTCTGGCGTTTCCCAATAATTGCGTTCTTCTCCCTGAAATCCAAATGGTGTCAGGGTTCTGTTATAGGCGCCACTTCTGGCGATACCTGCGGCAAAAAGATTGGAGTGCGAAAGTAAATTTGCCGTCATAAAAGCACCATAACTATGTCCGCCAACCGCAACGCGTTCTCTGTCAATATAACCCAAAGCATCTACGGCATCTATTCCCGCTTTTGCATTCGCTACCAATTGCGTAATAAAAGTATCATTTGGTTCTTCACCATTAACACCTACAATTGGGAAAGACGCATTGTCTAAAACAACATAGCCACGATTCACCCAATATATTGGAGAACCATAATTTGGATACGTAAATTGGTTGCTGCTGGTGGTCACTTGGGCGGCACTTGCCGCATCAACAAACTCTCTTGGATAAGCCCACATTATCATTGGCATTTTTTCTTTCTTTGTTTTGTCATAACCTACCGGCAAATACAAGGTGCCCGAGAGTTCCAATCCATCGTCTCTTTTGTAAGTGATAACCTCTTTATGTACATCTTGAATGGCTTTAAACGGATTTTCAAAAGAAGATAATTGATTTGCTTCTCTTGTAAAAATATTTTTCATGTAGAAATTAGGAAAAATGCTATTGCTCTCTAAACGAATAAGCACCATTCCTTTTTCCAAATCAACCATTCTAATGATGCTCTCCAACATTTCTCCTTTTTCAGCCTGATAAATACGCGCTGTTTTGTTTTCGCTTAAGTCATATTTATCCACAAAAGGCAACTTTCCTTCTGCTGAAAAACCATCTCCAACAAGATAAAGTGCATTGTCTTTTACCGCCAAAACATTTCTTCCAAACTGATTTCTTATAGTCACAAAATTTCCCGGATCGCCATAGCTGTCTTGTGAATTTCGTTCGTTAAAAAGGATTGTTGCTTTGTCGGGATTAGAAGGGTCAAATAATTCTGTGCGCGACGTTCTGGTATTTCTCCAAAAACTGTTTATTGTCGCCAAATTACTGTTTCCCCACTCAATGCCGGCATAGCGCATTTTTGTTTTGATTAATGGTTTTGGGCTTGCCTTAAACGGAGCTTCTAGCAACAAAACTTGGTCTCTAAATTCCACTTTATTTTCTGGATCTCCGCCATCCAACGCTTCAGCCCAAGCCAATGTTGCCGGTTGGTCGTCGCGCCATGAAATATTTCTTGGACCGGTTTGTACCGCCATAAATCCTTGCGGAAGCTCCTCAATTAAAGGAACATCAACAATGGTTTTTACTAAATTTCCTTTGCTGTCATAAACATTATAGGAAGTTGGAAACCTAGAAAACGGAACGATGTAAGAAAAAGGCCTTTTTATTTCTGTGATCAAGAAATATTTTCCGTCAGGGGAAATTGAAATATTTCGGTAAAGAGAAACATCCTTCCATTTGGTTTTTTTCCCGTCCAAGGATACTTTCCAAAGTTCCGACCGCGCCAATGTTTCAAAATTGGCTTCATCATTGGTGTTTTTCAATAAATCCTGGTAGGTTCTGTTTTGTGCTTTTTGACCTTCTTCATTTACCGAAATAATTGGGCCGGCAGGAACAGCGTTTTCAGTATTGATCAACGGCTTTCTGTTTACAGGCAAAAATTTTACCAATAAACCCGAATCGTCTTTCAGCCAGGTAACCGGATTTCCCATATTGGCGTTCAAATTTGCATCGGTTAATTTGGTTGCTTTTCGTTTGTCATAATCTATTACCCAAAGTGAAACGCCTGTATCTGTTGTGTTAATAAATGCTATTTTATCTTGGGCGGTTGACCAACTAATATCTGTGATTTTTGGATTTACAGGCATTCCGGAAACAGGAATTTCTGTTTTTGTTTTTACATCAAAAATGCTGATTTTGTTAAAATTTCTGGATCTGCTTGCGCTATTGATTTTAGGGTTGATGCGCAATCCGGCCAAACGCAATTCGTTTTCCGAAAGTTCTTCGATGGACATAAATTGATTTCTGTAAATCAAAATGGCTTTTGTGCCATCAAAATTGATGTTCATTGAAGGTGGCATTGGTGCATCAGCCAAAGATAAAATATTGGGATGTGGCGTTTGATAGCCTAAATCAATTTGGGCAAAAGTTACTATTGAACTAAAAAAAGCAATGAATAAAAATAATTTTTTGAATGCCATAGGTATAAGTTTTTAAGTGAAAGCGTTGATTTCCAAAAATAAGAAAAAAAGATCAAATTAATTAAAATTAAAAAAACCGAAACAAAATTAATTTTGTTTCGGTTTGGTTTAGATTTGACTAATAAGCATGGTTAAACTTCTCAGTAAAACTCATTTTAATCAGCTATAAAATTATTTATTTTCAGCATAAAGTTTTGCTACATATTCCCAGTTAATGACGTTGAAAAAATTCTCAACATATTCTGGTCTTCTGTTTTGGTAATGCAAGTAGTA
>JAWOHJ010000251.1:0-3196 GCA_046485225.1 Lutibacter sp.
CTGTTAGGGTAATTGGTAGGGGCAATAAAAGCAAGAAATAAAACAAATTTAAAATTTTAAAAATGAAAAAAATCATTTTATCAGGAATTATGCTAATTGGTTTAGCATTAACAACACAAGCTCAGGAAATCTCTAAAAATGCATTAGGTTTACGTTTAGGAGACAGTGGTGGTTTCGGAACTGAAATTACTTACCAAAGAGCTTTGGGAGGCAACAATAGACTTGAACTTGATTTAGGTTGGAGAAACAGAAAAGACTTTAACAATAACGGTTATGATGATGATGCTATCAAGTTAGCTGCTTTATACCAATGGGTAATGAACATCGATGGTGGTTTCAACTGGTATGTTGGTGTAGGTGGTGGATTAGGTACTTATAGTTATGATAATAACGATGGGGATCATAATGACACTTTTGCATTTGCTGCTGGTGACATAGGAATTGAGTATAATTTTGATATTCCATTATTAATCTCTTTAGATTTTAGACCTGAATTTGGTGGAAATGGTTATTACAAAAATAATTATGGTTCTGATATTGCAGTTGGAGTTAAATATCAATTCTAACAGCTAAATAATTAACTTAAAAACATTGGTTATTATAGACTGCAAAATAGCCTATTTCTCCAATGTTTTTTTTTCTAACAAATCTAAAACTTAAAAAAATGAATTTAAAAAGAATCTTTGGGGCATTGCTTACTGCTCTTGGAATTGGCGCTTTAATTTATACTGCAGTACTATTTGTAAATAGTGGCGGTGACAGTAATTTTGCCATTAGAAATCTTGTTGTTTTTGGTATTCTTGGTATCATATTTTTTGCTGCAGGCATTAGCCTGGTACGCACAACAAAAGACGAATCATAGCGTAAATCGCTAATTACCAGTTTTTTATTATTAACATCTGATAAATAACTGAACCCCATTCGATAATTTAAACCAGCTAATCATTTTCATTATACCAAACTATTATGAATGATAAGAATAAAACAAAAAAAGAACGGGCTTCAAAATTAATCATTGATAATAGAGAAAATGCTTATGAGTTGGCCAGTGCCCGCAAAGCGGTCTCAATTAAAAAAGATAAAAAAGGAAAAAAATTAGATGCACTAATCGATTCTAATGTTAGCAACGCCTTGGCATTAGGCACTGCTGCAAATAAAGAACTTGCTGACCAAAACATTGAAAAAGAAAAACACATATTAGCCTTAATTCAGGCAAGAGCAAAAGCAGAAGAGAGTGACAACTTAAAATCGGCTTTTTTAGCCAATATGTATCATGAAATAAGGACACCGATGAACGGTATCACAGGTTTTGCCAATCTATTGAAAGAGCCAGATCTTGCTAGTGAAAAGCAAAAGAAGTACTTAAAGGTCATTGAAAAAAGTGGTGAACGCCTACTTAATACAATCAACAATATTGTTGATATGTCAAAAATACACTCTGGTCAGGTAAAAGTTAATCTTCATGAAACAAACATTAACAAGCAAATTGAAAAAATTTATAATTTCTTCAAACCAGAAGCTGAAAGCAAAGGAATAAACTTTGTTTTTAAAAACAGCTTGCCAACGAAAGAAGCGTTTTTTCTTACTGACTGTGAAAAAATATATGCCATACTGATTCATCTTGTCAAAAATGCGCTTAATAATACCAGCCAAGGTTCAATTGAATTTGGATATACCGGAACAAAGTCATCAACCAGCAAAACCGAATTGATGTTTTTTGTAAAAGACACAGGCATTGGGATTCCGAAAGACAGGCAAAAAGCAATTTTTGAAAATTTTACGCAATCAGATATTTCGAATAAAATGGCTTTGCAGGGAAACGGATTGGGCTTGTCAATTACCAAAGCTTATGTTGAATTGCTTGAAGGTAAAATATGGACAGAAAGTGATGAAGGCAAAGGTGCTAAATTTTATTTCACCCTTCCCTACCGCATTGATTTGGATGATAAATTAATACAGTGTTAACATTGTTTAAAAAAAAACACAATCAAAAACAAAAAAATATAGAATACAGCCACATTGATGCAAACCAAATAAGAATATTAAAAAAGTATTAACCCCTAATTTTATTACAATGAATATCAAAAGAACCCTTGGATCATTAATAATTGCTCTTGTAATTGGAGCCATTAGCTACCCTGCATTTTTGTTAATAAATGATACTGGCGGGCAGTTTACCACTAAGGTTATAATTCTTTTTGGCACGCTTGGTCTCTTATTTTTTATTTTAAGCATTGGTTTAGTACGTACGTTAAAAGACAAATTATAGCCTTTTTCTCTTCTCAACAAATCGGTAAATTGAATTATCACCAAAGCAACCAATTGATAATCATTAAAATATAACGAATAATATTTTAATTTACTGATTTTTGTTCGTAAATTTAAGTGTTGCAAAAAATTATTCAAATAAAATAAATTAAAACTCAAAAATTATGAAAACAAAAACAATAGGAATTGTCATGGCCATCATAGGAATATTGATGATGATATATACCGGTTTCAGTTATGTAACCACAGAAAAAGTGATTGACATGGGCCCAATGCAAATGAGTGTGGAAAAAGACAACCCTGTGCAATGGTCACCAATTATTGGTGCAGTATTGCTTGTAGGCGGCATAGTGCTTGTTGTAATAGATAAGAAAAAGTAATTAGCTATCGATTACACTTTATACATTTTGAAGTAGCGATGTAAAAATAACATCGCTTGCATTTAACATTAAATTTTTTATATTTTTTTAAAACAGCATAATTTTTTCATAAATTATGCTGTTTTATTTCTTAAAATTATCGCTGTTTTTCAAAAATACAAAGTGCTTCATCCTAGTTATTTAAAGGGTTCCTTGGCTATTATAATTCATAAACGTGTGAATTGTGTAACTATTTTAAAAAATTGTGTAACCTTTTCCTAAGCATATGACGTCACCTTTGAAACATTCTTAGCTGAGGCAATAAAGCCTTAGTTTAAAAATCTTTATAATGAAAATAAATAATATAACCCCAATGGCAGCAATGCTATTATTCGTATTAATTGGATTTGGAAGTTGCACAAACGACCAAGACGCAGATTTAACTTCCCAAAAAGATGCTGTCGTTTTAGGCATGGAAACTTCTTTTGAAGCAAAATCATCAGATAATAAAACAAAAAAAAATAAAACAAAAAACGGAAGTTTAAAAACCGTGGATTTAGGCGTTGCAG
>JAWOHJ010000334.1:0-16769 GCA_046485225.1 Lutibacter sp.
TTGTTAGACGCAGCCAGTGAAACTTCAAAAGGAAAAGCGAAAATTGGATCAACCCTAAAAGGCATCGGTCCAACTTATATGGACAAAACCGGAAGAAATGGTATGCGTGTTGGAGATTTAGAATTGGAAGACTGGAAAGAAAAATACCATGCATTGACAGAGAAACATCTGAATATGCTTGAATTCTTTAAAGTTGAAATTGAATATGATTTACCCGAATTGGAAAAAGAGTTTTTTGGAGCTATTGAAGTATTAAAACAACTTCCTTTTATTGACAGTGAAGAGTATTTAAATGAAGCCATAAAAAACAAAAAAACCATTTTGGCTGAAGGTGCCCAAGGATCTATGTTGGATATCGATTTTGGAACCTATCCTTTTGTGACATCTTCAAATACCACTGCAGCCGGTGCTTGTACAGGTTTAGGTATTGCACCAAATAAAATTGGCGAAGTTTTTGGAATTTTTAAAGCCTATACTACACGCGTTGGTTCAGGACCATTTCCTACTGAGTTATTTGATGAAGACGGCGCAACAATGGGAAGAGTTGGACAAGAATTTGGTGCAACAACAGGAAGGCCTCGCCGTTGTGGCTGGTTGGATTTGGTAGCCTTAAAATATGCGGTTCAAATTAGCGGTGTTACTCAATTGATTATGATGAAAGGTGATGTGCTGTCAGGATTTTCTACATTAAAAATCTGCACTTCATACAACTATCAGGGAAAAGAAATTAGTCACTTGCCTTATAATATTGAAGAGCACAATGTGTCTCCTATTTACACAGAACTTAAAGGTTGGAAACAAGATTTAACAGCAATGACAAGTGCAGCAACAATGCCTAAAGAATTGACCGATTATATTAAGTTTATTGAAGATTTTGTTGAAGTTCCCATAAAAATTGTCTCTGTGGGTCCGGATAGAAAGCAAACAATTATAAGATAAAAAACAAAAAAGCTTCAAAATTTGAAGCTTTTTTATTTTAATCGGTTTTAGAAATTACATCCTTCTTTTTCATTAGTTTTGTAAAAAAAATAAATAAGTTTGAAAAAATTACTTTTCCTCGTTATCATATTTATCAGTATTTCAGGATTTTCGCAAACAAAAAAAATTAAAATCCTAAAAGCTGATAACACTTTTACAGATCCAAGATTTCCGGAAGCTACCATATCTATGGGAAATGTTTTTATAGAACATGAAGGCGCAACATTGCGTTGTGACAAAGCCTATATTTATCAGGAAAAAAAGTTGGTTAAGGCCATGGGAAACGTGGTGATAAATCAGGGTGACACCATTGTGCAAACCAGCAAATATGCCGATTATGATGCCAATAAAAAAATAGCCACTTCTTGGGGAAATGTAGTTTTGAAAGACGATGTTATGACTTTACAAACAGATACATTAAAATTTGACAGGGAAACACAACAGCTTTATTACAAAAGTGGCGGAACAATTACGGATGCAACCAATGTTTTAAAAAGCAGAATTGGCGATTATTATTTGCGAACCAAAAAATTTCAGGCTTTTACCAATGTTGAAGTTACCAATATCGACAGTAAAGTGGTATCAAACCATCTAGATTATTATACCAATACTGGAATTGCCGACTTGCACGGACCTTCAACCATCACAAGCAAGTCAAATTCTATTTATACCGAAAAAGGACATCACAATTCAAAAACAAATATTTCGCATTTTTTAAAAAACTCTAAAATATTTTACAACGACCGCACCATTGAAGGCGATAGTTTGTATTACAATAAAAACATTGAATTTGCTTCTGCAACAGGCAATATCATTGTGGTGGATACCATCAACAAATCAATTATAAAGGGTGGTTATGCCGAATATTATAAACTGAAAGATTCTGTTTTTATTACCAAAAAAGCGGTGGCTATTTCATTAATCGAAAAAGATTCTGTTTATATTCATGGCAATAAATTGATGGTTACCGGAAAAGTGGATGACCGAATTGTGCGCGCTTTTAATCGCGTAAAATTTTTTAAATCGGATTTGCAGGGAAAATGTGATTCCTTAATTACCTTCGAAAAAACAGGATTGACCAAATTTCTGGTAAATCCAGTGATGTGGACGCAAGGAAATCAAATAACGGGAGATACCATTCATTTAATCTCAAATCCAAAAACAGAACAACTCGACTCCTTAAAAATACTGAACAATGCCTTCATGGTGCAAAAAGATTCCGCAGGATACAGCCAATTGAAGGGCAAAAACATGTTTGGGAAATTTAAAAACAATGCACTAAAATCTTTGGATGTTGTCGGTAATAGTGAAGTTATTTTCTACGTCAGAAATGATCTTCAGGAATTAATAGGAATTACCAAGATGAAGAGCAGTAAAAATATATTTATCATTTTGGCAAATAATGAGATTGAAACCATCGATTTTAATGGAAATCCGGAAGGAAAAACGTATCCCCCTTCAAAACTTCCTGAAAATGAGGAAATTTTAAAAGGATTTATTTGGCGTGAAACTGAACGTCCGCTCAACAAAGAAGGCATTTTCATTTATGACGAAGTAGATGCAAAAAAATTAGAAACCAAAGAAAAAGCAGTTACCAAAAATTGAAAGAAGAATTTTTCAAACATCAGGCACAAACATCCCCTCACCCATTGGCCATAGAAATTTCTCATGCGAATGGAAGCTATATATATGGATCAGACGGCAAAGAATATTTAGATTTTGTAGCCGGTGTTTCGGCAAATACCTTGGGACACAATCATCCTGAAATTTCACAGGCCATAAAAGATCAGGTGGATAAATATACCCACGTGATGGTTTATGGCGAATTTGTGCAGCAACCACAAGTTGAATTGTGTAAGTTATTGGCTGATAATTTGCCAGAGAGTCTGGAAACCGTTTATTTAACAAATTCAGGAACCGAAGCTACAGAAGGTGCATTGAAATTGGCTAAACGATTTACCGGAAGAAGTGAAATTATTGCGGCAAAACATGGTTATCATGGCAACACCATGGGATCTATGAGTGTTTGCGGCGCCGAAGAACAAAATAGCGCTTTCAGGCCCTTAGTTCCGGGAATCAAATTTATTACCTTCAATAATTTAAACGATTTAAACAAAATTACCACGAATACCGCAGGCGTTATATTAGAAACTATTCAGGGCGGCGCAGGTTTTATTGAATCACAGAATGATTATTTAAAAAAGGTCAAAGACAAATGCACTGAAGTTGGCGCCTTGCTGATTTTGGATGAAATACAATCGGGAATCGGCCGTACAGGAAAACTCTTCGGATTTGAAAATTACAATGTTGTTCCGGACATTATTGTTGCGGGAAAAGGTTTGGGTGGCGGAATGCCAATTGGCGCTTTTATTTCATCATTCCAAATTATGGACTGTTTAAAACAAAATCCAAAACTTGGACATATTACCACTTTTGGCGGACATCCGGTAATTGCGGCAGCAGCGCTTGCCACTTTAAAAGTATTGCTTAATTCGGACTTGATTGAACAAACCCTTCAGAAAGAAAAATTAATTAGAAAATTATTGGTTCATCCTTTAATTACTGAAATAAGAGGAAGAGGTTTAATGCTTGCTCCTATGGTTGAAAGCAGCGAAATGGCTTCTAAAATTATCTTAAAATGCCTCGATAGAGGTTTAATTATGTTTTGGTTATTGTTTGAAGGAAAAGCCATCAGAATTACCCCGCCCCTTACCATTTCAGAAGAAGAAATATTTAAAGGGTGTAACATACTTATTGAAGTTTTAAATGAAACGCTAGCTGAATACCATCAATTGGATTAACTTATTCTCCTACTAAACTCTTACGATAGAATACCTAAGTTAAAATTATGTTAATGCAGTACTATTTTATACATAGTACTGTAACAAAATTAGTTTTTATGCGTCTATTAATAAAATAACAACAAATAAAAACTTACTATTATGAAAACTAACGATTTAAACCAGTCAGAAAAAAACAAAAAAAATGTTCCTTTTGCAAGCCTTTCATCAACCAAAAGAATACAATGGAATAATTACAGAAGATATGGAATATTTGTTTCCTAAATTTATAAAAAAATATTTCAATTAATTAAATAAAAAATGCACCCAATAGAGTGCATTTTTAAATTTGTATTTAAATCAAATATTTATTGATTTCCCAATATAATTGGCATGCCGCTTTTTCCGCCTCCAATAACAATTACTTTGCTATTTGGAGATTCTGATAATTTAACAGTAGCTTCAATACCTTTGTCCTGAAGAATCTGATCATTCAATGAGGCGCTTAAAATACGGTTGGCATCTGCCTTCCCTTTTGCCTCAATAATTTGTTTTTCAGCCTCTTTTGAAGCAGTTATTAATCTAAATTCATATTCCAACGATTCTTGTTCTTGCTTTAATTTGCTTTCAATCGCTGTTTTTATTGTTGGAGGCAAAGTTACGTCTCTAACCAAAATTGCATTTAACTGAACATATTGAGGTTCAACAATTTTTTTTGTTTCTTCAAAGATTTCTGATTGAATAGCATCACGTTTTGTAGAATATAATTGCTCTGGCGTATAACGACCAACCACACTTCTTGTTGCTGATCGAACTGCAGGAATAATAACGCTTGAAAGATAATCCTGACCTCTTGTTTGGTGTAAGAATCCTACTGAAGCGGCTGTTGGCTGATATAAAACTGAGGCATCTAATTTAATTTCAAGACCATTGGCAGATAAAACCAACATTTCTCTTTCCAGCAATTCTTGTTGTCTTACATTGTAAACATATACTTTGTTCCAAGGTGCTACAATATGAAATCCTTCGCCCAAAGGTAATTCATCAGTAACCACACCGCCACCAAATGTTTTATACAACACCCCTACTTCCCCCGAGTCGATTGTTGTTGTTGATTTTGATAATAAGATAACAAGTATAATGACACCTATTATTATTGGCATTAAAGTTTTTGGCAATTGTAATTGTCCGTTGCTCATTTTTTTCTGTTTTAGAATTTAGTTTTGTTCAAATATACGAAAGAAAATTATAATTGCTAAATTTGCTAAAAATTTTAAAAATATGTAAATCAATTACTTATTTTTATTATTAAGTTAATTTACTTCTTTTTTTGTGAAAATTGATCAAATCTTACCATAATATTTTCGGATAAACCACTCTAAACTTAATATAAGTACAATCAATCCAAGAATCCATTTCCAATCAATCAAAGGTGTTTTTGATATGGTATTCTTTTGAATGCTTTTAAACCTTTCATCTTTTTTTAAATAATCAATTAAATTTTGCTCCTGCTTGTTATAAAAAGTGAATCCTTTTGTTTCATTTGCCACTTTTTTTAAGTGTTGGTGATTGGCATTGGTAAATTGCGCTTCAATTTCAAAAGGGAGAATTTTAAAACTTCCAGAAACACTGTTTTCTGTATTTTCAACCGAAACAACATACTTATATTCCCCAAAAGGAATTGTTGGGAGTTCCACGATAAACTTGTTATTTAATGCCGCAAAAGGAATTTTTTTAATGAACTTTGATGTTTCATCTGTTACCGTTATCCATAGTTTGCTCCTGCTGTCGAAGTTGAAATTCTCATCAACATAACTTGCTGAAATTTGGATAATTTCATTCGCATAATAAATAGGATTTACAGTTACATTCAACCTATTTTTAGAATCGGCAGAAACCAAATAATGAATTAAACCAGCTAAAAATCCATCAAAATGTTCAAAAGTTTTATTTTCCACAAAACTGTTCATTCGCCAGCGCCAAGAATTTTCACCAAATAAAACGGCAGCTTTTTGGTTATTATTTTCAAACGTGGCCAATAAAGGCTTGTTCGTTTCAATATTCCCTATTTTTTGAAATAATAATGGCTGGTAAGGAACAGAAAATGTGATTTCTCCAAAACGGTCTTCAATGGGCGCAAAATTTGAAAAATCAATATCTGTACTTAAAAAAGTGGCATAATTAACATTGAAAATCGGATGTAAATTTTCCAGTTCTGAACTTATTTTTTTTGAAAAACTTCCCTGTATGCTGTTTAAAAAATTCCAATCTGTGCTTCGACCGGTAATCACAAAATAATTTAACTTCTTTTTGTTGATTTCCGTAAAAATATTGTTGAATTGGGTGTTAGGCTGATAAAGTATAACCAATTGGTAATCAGTAATATTATTTTTAAAATTTGCTATAGATGAAACCGTCACAGAGCGTTGTTTGTTACTTTCTATGGCTTTTTTAAACATTCCCAAATCGGGATGAATAATAGATGATAAAATTAGAATTTTAGATTTTTCTTCAACAACATTGATGCTGAAATTTTTTGTGTTATTCTGCTTATTTTGCTCATTTTCCAGCTGGTCAACAGTAGCTGTATAAAATTGTGTTCCAATTTCAGTGGCCGTTAAATAAAATGAAGCTGCTCTAACATTTTGCGCTTTTGAAAATTGAAATTGCTCGGAATAAATTTTCTTTCCTTTATGGTAAACGTTGAGATTTTTTGAAATCGATTTGTTGCCTGTATAATTGATAAAGAGTTCAACAGGTAATTGATTGTTGATAAAAGTAAACGGATTCACATTTAACTGGCTGATATAAATATCCTCAAAAACAGTGGTGTCACCAACAATAAATGGGAAAACCGGACTTTTATAAGTTGCAAATTCGACCGAGTTTCCCACAGTTTGGTTTCCGTCGGAAATTAAAATCACAGGACTTAATCCTGTTTTATATAATTTCGAAAATTCTTGAAAAGGCAATGATAAATTTGTTTGGCTTTCCTCAAAATTTAAGTCATTTAACGGATATAAATTACTTCCAAAACCAAAAAAACTGATGTTATATTTGTTATTTAACTCTGAATCCTCTTTAATTTTTTCAACAATACTTTTTACTTCATCATTTTGCGAATTGAATTTAATGGACTTCGAATTATCAACAGCAACCAATAAATTTGGTTTAATAGTTTCAACATTGTTTTTTTGAAGAGAAGGATTAATGAGCAACAACAATATCAGAAAAATAGTTATAAATCTAAAAAATGAGAGCCAATACGTTAATTGGCTCCGTTCATTATTTTTATAAAAGTACTGAAAAACAGCTATAAATAAAGCCACAAATGCGGCTAAGATTATCAATAACAATTTTTCAGTTTCCATTTAATATCAATGTAGTCGTTTAATTATTAAGATTTTGCAGCTGGTATCGAGTATTACCTTGAACTTTCAAATTTCGCGTTTAGGTAAAGGTGGTTTACATTCCACCGTCAACACTCAAGGTTTGTCCGGTAATATAAGAGCTCATGTCTGATGCTAAAAATACACAGGCATTTGCAACATCTTCTGGAGTACCGCCTCTTTTCAGCGGAATACCTTCTCGCCATTGTTTCACTGTTTCTTCGGGTAAACTGGCTGTCATTTCAGTTTCAATAAAGCCCGGCGCAATCACATTGCAACGTATATTTCTTGAACCCAATTCCAAGGCCACAGATTTAGAAAAACCAATAATTCCTGCTTTGGATGCCGCATAATTTGTTTGTCCGGCATTTCCTTTTAGTCCAACCACAGAACTCATATTGATAATAGAACCTGAGCGCTGCTTCATCATTGGCCTAATAACCGCTTTTGTTAAATTGAAAACCGATTTTAAATTTACCTCAATCACCTTATCAAAATCTTCTTCAGAAATTCGCATCAACAAATTATCCTTTGTAATTCCTGCATTGTTTATTAAAACATCTATCGTTCCAAATTCTTTTAAAACTTCTGCAGCCAATTCTTGTGCCGCCTCATAATTTGCCGCATTCGATTTGTAGCCCTTCGCTTTTATTCCAAAATTCATCAATTCCTTTTCCAATGCTTCCGCAGCTTCACTCGATGAACTGTATGTAAATGCCACGTTTGCGCCTTGTTTTGCGAAAGTTTCGGCAATTCCTTTCCCTATTCCTCTGGTTGCTCCTGTAATTAAAGCAGTTTTGTTTTCTAAAAGTTTCATGTTGCTTTGTTATTTTGATTTTTAAATTTTCAACAAATCAAATATACATAATTGCGTAAAAATAAACCGCTCTTGCAGTACTACAATTTTTAAATTATTTGTGTAAGCGCTTTTAAAGGCAGAATTCCAAAAAAAATAACTTATTTACAGCAAACTTTATCGATTCTATTTGCTATGCGATATTCATTACGCTTTGTGTATTTAGCAACAAAAGACGCAAAATTGTTTATAAAAAGTTAAATATTTTTCATATATTGCCCACATTAACTAATAAAAACACAAAAACATGAACTCAAAAAAACGATTTTTTTTAGGGATTTTCTCGCTTTTTACGGCAGCCATATTTGCGCAATCGTATCAAGTTACCGGGAAAGTAACAGACTCAGATAACCAGCCACTGCCTGGTGTTTCTGTAACAATTGAAGGAACCTCTAGAGGAACCTCTACAGATTTTAATGGTGATTATGCCATTATGATACAAAGCAGGGAAAATCTAATATTTTCTTATGTTGGATACAATGAAAGGAAATTAGAAATGGACGGCACAAAAATATTTAATATTGTGCTGGTTTCAGGAGTAGAATTAAAAGAAGTTGTGGTTGTTGGATCAAGAAATCCAAACAGAACCGCCGTTGACACTGCTGTACCTGTTGACATAATTGATGTATCTGAACTAATCACAGCTGGTCCGCAAGTAAACTTAAACCAAATATTGAACTACGTAGCCCCTTCATTTTCATCGAATACGCAAACTATTGCTGATGGAACTGACCACATAGATCCAGCTTCTTTAAGAGGTTTGGGTCCTGATCAGGTCTTGGTGTTAATCAATGGAAAAAGAAGACACAATTCTTCTTTGGTAAATGTAAACGGTACTTTTGGACGAGGCAGTGTTGGTACCGATTTGAATGCAATACCTGCAGCTTCAATAGAACGTATTGAAGTTTTAAGAGACGGCGCTGCAGCACAATATGGCTCTGACGCCATTGCTGGCGTAATTAACATTGTATTGAAAAGAAGTACAAATGAACTTAACCTAAATGTAACAACTGGCGCAAACTTTACAGAAAATGCCAATGACCAAACAGGTGGCATTGATGGCCAAACAACCAATGTAAGTGCCAATTACGGCTTACAATTGGGTGATAAAGGCGGATTCATCAACTTTACCGGAGATTTTGACGTTAGGGAAGATTATAGCAGAATGAAGGAATGGGAAGGAAACGTATTTAACTTATACAATACTGTTGAAAGATTTGCAAATAATGCTGGTTATGATTTATCAAAATTATTGGATGATGATGTTTCTGATGTCATTCAGTATGGAAATTCTGCCGGACTTAATTTAAGTCCAACTGCCACTAAGGCAGAATTACGCAATATTTTAAAAGCAGATAACACTACTGCTGAATTGGCTGCACGTGGTTTGGAAAGAAGTGATTTTAATATGAGGGTTGGGCAATCTGCATTGCGTGGCGGACGTTTCTTTGCAAATTTATCACTTCCGTTAAATGATAGTGGCACTGAATTGTATGCTGTTGCAGGGATGAGTTCAAGAACAGGAAATTCTGCAGGGTTTTATAGGCAACCTAATGAAAGTAGAACTTATACCCCAGCATACATGAATGGTTTTTTACCCGAGATTAATTCAAATATTAGGGATAAATCTTTTTCTGTAGGAATAAAAGGCAAAGTTTCTGACTGGGATGTTGATTTTAGCAACACTTGGGGAAAAAATGCTTTTATGTACACCATTGGAAATACCTTTAACGCTTCTATGCAAAAAGCGTCTCCAACACTTTTTGATGCGGGTGGATTTTCATTTGCACAAAACACGACCAATCTTGACATTAGCCAATTTTTTGAAGATACAATGAGTGGTTTAAATATTGCTTTCGGTGCTGAATATAGATTGGAAAACTATGAAATTGAGGCTGGAGAACAAGCTTCTTATGCACAATATACCGCTGAAGGACAATTGATAACATTGGCTTCCCAAAGCCCTTCCAGAGATTTCTTTGGGGCTGCAAGACCTGGAGGTTCACAAGTTTTCCCGGGATTTAGTCCTGCGAATGAACTGTCTCGCGGAAGAAGCAGTGTTGCAGGCTATTTTGATGTTGAAGCAGATATTTCTGAAAATTTTTTAGCTAGTTTTGCTACACGTTATGAGGATTATTCCGATTTTGGCTCTACCTTAAATTTTAAAGTGGCCACCAGAATAAAAGCGGGTGAAAACACAAATATAAGGGCTGCATTCAACACAGGTTTTAGGGCACCTTCTTTACATCAATTGAATTTCAACTCCACTTCCACAATTTTCGACAATCAGGGAAATCCTCAAGAAGTAGGAACTTTTGCCAACGACAGCAGAGCGGCAAAATTATTGGGTATTCCTCAATTGAAGGAGGAAAAATCCAGAAGTGTGAGTGTAGGTTTCACTTCTAAATTACCAGAAGCAAATTTAACTTTTACTGTTGATGGCTATTTTGTGGCCATTGATGACAGGGTTGTTTATACAGGTCAATTTAGTGCGCCTGCTGGTGCCCAAGGTGATGAACTTAGGTTGTTATTATCGCAGGCCAACGCATCCGCGGCTTCCTTTTTCGCTAATGCCATTGACACGGAATCAAAAGGTTTGGATGTGGTTATTACACACGATGCACTTATTGGCACTAATGCCAAATTAAAATCTGATTTGTCAGGAACCTTTTCCAAAACCATTAAAGTTGGAGGCATTAAAGCTTCCAAAGTACTCGAAGATGCTGGTTTGGTAGGAACTTATTTTCCTGAAGACAGCAGGGTTTATTTGGAAGAATCTGTGCCACGAACCAAAATTAATTTATCGAACAGTTTAACAACAGATAAATTTAATGTTTTTTTAAGAAACGTTTGGTTTGGTGAAGTAACTGAAGCAACAACAATACCTGCCAACCAACAAGTTTTTGGGTCTAAATTGGTGACAGATTTGTCTTTTGGCTATAAAGTTTCCGGAAGCACAACTGTAACTGTTGGTGCAAATAATTTGTTTGATATTTATCCGGATAGAGCAGCCCAAGATCTGCAGCCAGATGTAACAGGTGATCAAAACAACCGTAGCGCTGGTAGATTTGACTGGTCAAGAAGAGCGCAACAATTTGGAATAGGCGGTCGTTTCCTATTTGCCAGATTGAACATTATACTTAAATAATAATTTTATTTCTATAATTTAAAAAGGCTTCCCAAAATTGGGAAGCCTTTTTTATTATTGAGTAATTAAACTTGTATTCATCTTATTAAAAATAGCTGCTCTTTATTCTAAAATTATCGCTTTTCGTCCAATAATATGAAGATCGGTAAATTCTTTTGAAATGACTAAAACATTTCCTTTAAGACAGGAATCTAAATCAATCTTAACATTATCCATTTCAACTTTTTTGATTTCAAAAGGCAATCCGATTAAATTAATTTCAAAAGTTTCATAGGACGTGATAAATTTACCTGATTTAAATTGTTGGATGGTCAAGGAATCTTCTTTGCCTATAAGGTTGAAATTTCTTAAGCTAAACCTTCCTTTTTTGTAATCAAATCCATCTTGTGCATCTTCATAAACCTGAGATTTTTCTTTTCCCAATTTAAAAAACACATCCAAATGAAGTTCTAAAATCTCCTTTTCCCCAACATATTGCTGAATAGGATATTTTGGAATGATGGCACCTTCTTTCACAAAAATTGGCATACTGTCTAAATCAGCATCAACCCAAACTTCATTTCCGCCTTTCACCAATGAATTGTCCCAGAAATTATACCAATTTCCTTCCGGAACATACATTCTTCTTCCTTTGGCATTTGGTTCGGTAATTGGACAAGCCAGTATTTTTTCGCCGAAAACAAATTCGTCATTTCTGTAATGCGTATGCACATCTGCCTGGTCATATAAAACCAAAGATTTCAAGATTGGAATGCCTTCCGTGGCATAACGCCAAAAAGCAGTATATAAATAAGGCAACAATTGATACCTGATTTCAATGAATTTTCTTACAATATCAGTAATATTTTCACCAAAAGCCCAAGGTTCCTGGTCGCCATGGTCACCCGATGAATGCGTTCTGCAAAATGGATGAAAAATTCCCAACTGAATCCAGCGCGCATAAAGTTCTCCGTTTGGCTGCTCTGCAAATCCGCCAATATCTGATCCCACAAAGGAGAATCCCGACATACACATGCGTTGAGCCTGTAAATTTGCGATGGTCAAATGTTCCCAAGACGCCACATTATCGCCTGTCCAGGTTGATGTGTATCGTTGAGTTCCTGAATAAGCCGCTCGCGTAATCACAAACGGACGTTTTGGATAAGAAAATTTCTTTAATCCTTGGTAAGTGGCTCTTGCCATTTGCATTCCATAAATGTTGTGTGCTTTTCTGTGGCTGCATTCATTTCCGTCGTAATCATGCCTCACATCATCTGGAAAGGTTTTTCCAGGAACATCCATAATTGCGGGTTCGTTCATATCGTTCCAAACGCCTTTTACCCCAATATCTTCAATCAATTCTTTAAACAAACCCGACCACCATTCACGGACTTCAGGTTTGGTAAAATCTGGGAAATAGCATTCTCCAGGCCAAACTTTTCCTTTCATATACGGACCATCGGCACGTTTACAAAAATAATCTTTCTCTAAGCCTTCTTTAAAAACAATGTAATCGTTGTCAATTTTTATTCCCGGATCAATAATAGCCACGGTTTTAAAACCAATATCCGCCAATTCTTTAACCATCCTTTTTGGATCAGGAAA
The DNA here is from genome assembly GCA_046485225.1 of Lutibacter sp. GTDB lineage: Bacteria > Bacteroidota > Bacteroidia > Flavobacteriales > Flavobacteriaceae > Lutibacter. The sequence continues at coordinate 12,736 of JAWOHJ010000334.1, forward strand.
ATATTCTTTATTCCAAGTAAAACACCTAAATCCTTCCATATAATCAATGTCCAAATAAATGGCATCGCAAGGGATTCTAAGTTCCCTAAACTTATTGGTAACTTCTTTTACGTTGGATTCCGGATAATAACTCCATTTACATTGGTGGTAACCCAGCGCCCAAAGTGGCGGCAATTCGTGCGGTTTTCCAGTTAAATCGGTATAATTTGAAACCACCTCGCCCATTTCTGGTCCGTAGATAAAATAATAATTCATTTCACCGCCCTGTGCCCAAAAACTGGTAACATTTCTACGTTCCTGACAAAAATCGAAATAAGCACGAAAAGTATTGTCGAAAAATATGCCGTAGGCTTTTCCGTGATGAAGTCCCGTATAAAATGGAATTGCTTTATAAATTGGATCAGTATCTTTACCAAAAGCATAAGAATCTGTTACCCAATTTTCGAAACGCTTGCTTTTTAAGTTTAAAGGAACCGGTTTATCTCCTAAACCATAATAACTTTCTTTTTCCAGTGAATTTTTTGACATTTTTACAATGTTTCCTCCAAATTCATAGCTTTCTTCCCAATGAAATCCAAGTTCATCTTCTGAAATAAGTGTATTGTCTATTGCATCAAAAATAGACTTTCTCATATCCTCTTTTGAAATATGACAAATTAATTTTGACGTTGTGATAATATAATTGGTTTCATCTTCAGTTACTTCAAGATGGTTAAATCCTCTGCTTGCATAACGGGTTATGGCGTAAGAAAAGTCATTTTCAAATATTGAAGTTGTGGTATAACGAAAACGCAATACACTGTCTCTCTGTACAGTAAGTTGTAATACTACGTTGTTTTCAGTTGTAAAATAAAGGGTATCAACGTCTTTTTTATAGGATATTATTTTTGAAGGAAACTGATTTCCCTTTAATTCTAGTTCAGTATTTATAATCATAAATTAAATTATTTGATCAAAGTGCAAACGTACTAAAATAAACAATTTAATAAATGTTATTTTTATTAAAAATATAACCGCTTTATGAACAAATATGTAAAATTAATGCCATTAAGCGGTATAAAATTTAACAGAATTTTAAAATTGAAATACCAAGTGGCGGCAAAACAAGTATTGCCGAGTATTCATTAACTTTTTTTGGTTGCTTTTTTATGGTGATTTTTTCAGTATTTACAAAGCCACTTCCTCCATATTTCTCATGATTGCTGCTAAATATTTCCTGTAACTTTCCTTTTCTTGGAACGCGAATTTTATAATTCTCTAATGTTTGCGGTGAAAAATTACAAACTACCAAAACGTCATCTTTCGAATCGTTCCCTTTTCTTAAATAAGAAATCACTGAATTTTCAGAATCATCATAACTAACCCATTCAAAACCTTCATGACTAAATCCTTTCTCAAATAAAGCAGGTGTAGATTTATAAAACAGGTTTAAATCCTTAAAATAATTTTGCGTGTTTTTGTGCGGATAAAATTCCAACAAATTCCAATCCAGACTTTTTTGAAAATTCCATTCTTCATAATGTCCAAATTCACTTCCCATAAACAACAATTTTGTGCCGGGATGCGTAAACATATAGCCATATAACAAACGAAGATTTGCAAAGCGTTGCCATTCATCGCCAGGCATACGTCCTAAAATGGTTTTTTTGCCGTGTACCACTTCATCATGCGACAAAGGCAGCATAAAATTCTCAGTAAAAGCGTAGGTTAAACTAAAGGTAATTTCATTTTGATGGAATCTTCTGTAAATAGTATCTTTAGAAAAATAATCCAACGTATCGTGCATCCAACCCATCATCCATTTCATTCCAAAACCCAATCCGCCCAAAAAAGTTGGTTTGGAAACCATCGGAAATGCCGTAGATTCTTCTGCGATAGTTTGCACGTCGGGAAATGATTTATACACTTCATCATTTAATTCCTTTAAAAACAAAACCGCATCTAAATTTTCATTTCCGCCATAAATATTTGGTTCCCATTCACCGTCTTCACGCGAATAATCGAGAAATAACATAGAAGCCACAGCGTCTACACGCAATCCGTCGGCGTGAAATTGTTCCAGCCAAAAAATAGCATTGCTGATTAAAAATGAGCGAACTTCATTTCTTCCGTAGTTAAAAATAAGACTTTTCCAATCCTGGTGATAGCCTTTACGCTTATCGGGATGCTCATATAAATTTGAACCATCAAAATAACCAAGTCCGTGCGCATCTTCAGGAAAATGTGACGGTACCCAATCCAAAATAATTCCAATGTCGCTTTGGTGTAATTTATCGACCAAATATTTCAATTCTTCCGGATAACCAAAACGAGAAGTTGGTGCAAAATAGCCTGTAACCTGATATCCCCAGGATGGATCGTAAGGATATTCCATAATAGGCATAAATTCTACGTGCGTAAAATTCATTTCTTTCACATACGTCACCAATTCATCTGCCAATTCAAAATAGGATAACGATCTGTTTTCTTTGCCTTTTTTTCTCCAAGAGCCCAAATGAACTTCATAAACCGAATAAGGAGCATCCAACGCATTGTTTTTTTTGCGTGTATGCATCCAGCTTTTATCTTCCCATTTGTATTTGTCTTCCCAAACTACTGAAGCCGTTTTAGGAGGATGTTCGCACCTGCGTGCATAAGGATCGGCTTTTTCCGAAACATAATTGTTAATGTTTGAGTGTATTTTGTATTTGTATAAATTTCCTTTTCCTACTGCAGGAATAAATCCTTCCCAAATCCCCGATGAATCCCAGCGAACATTTAAATTAAATTCGCCATCAACCCAGTGGTTGAAATCTCCAATTACCGATACTTGCTTTGCGCTGGGTGCCCAAACCGCAAAATAAGTGCCTGCAATACCATCAACAGTAGTAATATGGGAACCGAATTTTTCGTACAATCGATAATGCTTTCCGCTTTTAAATAAATTGATATCAAAATCTGTAAAAAGGCTGTGTGTAATTAATTTCGACATAAATTATATGATAAACCCATTTGGAATTAAAGCTCCTTTTTTAACAACCACGATGCCATCTCTCACAACATAAGTCGCTGTTTCAGTGTCTTTAAGATGTTTTCCTCCATTAATCCTTACATCATTACCAATACAGCAGTTTTTATCTAAAATTGCATTTTTTATGAAGCAGCGTTTCCCAATCCCCATTGAAATTATGTTTTCATCCACAATATGTTCAAGCGGCTGATAATAATCTGATCCCATCATATAAGTATTGATAATGGTTGATTCTTTGTCAATTCTAGAACGAACTCCAATTACAGAATGTTCTATTTTTCCTGCATTTATGATACAACCATCTGCAATCACGGTTTTATCTAAAACGGTTCCTGAAATTTTTGTGGTAGGCAACATCCTTGCATGGGTGTAAATCCTTTTTTCCGTGCTGTATAAATCAAACTTCGGAAAATCATCCGTCAATCCTAAATTGGCTTCAAAAAACGAATCTATATTTCCAATATCTGTCCAGTAGCCTTCATATTGAAAGCTCACAACTTTATGTTTACCAATGGCTTGCGGAATAATTTCCTTACCAAAATCATTTGTATCAGGATTGTTCATCAATTCAACAAGCAAGTCTCTGTTAAAAATATAAATCCCCATAGAAGCCAAATAATTACGGCCTTCCCTTTTCATATCATCACTTACTTCTGAAGTCCAATACGACCACGTAGATCACCGGCAGCTTGTTGCGCACCGCGGTCTCCACCTCCTGCATGTGGAACCCCATCGCCCCGTCGCCGGTGATGCACACCACCTGGCGTCTCGGGTGGGCCACCTGCGCGCCGAGGGCCTGGGACACGCCGGCGCCGAGCATCCCCATCTTCGGCGTGGTGACGACGGTGTTGAACGCGCGCACCTCGTAGTAGAAGTTCGCCCAGATCACCGTGTTGCCGCCGTCGAAGACCACGATCGCGTCGTCGTCCAGGACCGCCTGGCAGGCCTCGGCCAGATGCGCCGAGCTCATCGGCGTCGCGAGGTCGGCGAGCTTCTCGTCGAGCTCCTCGCGCCGGAGCCGGCA
>JAWOHJ010000053.1:0-2645 GCA_046485225.1 Lutibacter sp.
TTATGGAATTCCATTATCAAAGGGTGTGTATAATGAATATGGTTGGTATTGGTGGATAGACAGCTCTGGCTGGAGAATTACTGTTAATAAAAATGGAAAATCTGAAAGTATAAATTCTGGATATGTTGTGCCTGCTGATGAATGGCACCATCTTGTTTCTATTTAAATTTCAGCAAATATTGGCCGTAACATTTACCAATAAAGCCGCCGGTGAAATGAAAGCGCGTGTGATTGAGAATTTGCACGACTTTTCAAAAGCAGAAAAAAACGATATGCTTTCAGTAATTTGCGAGGAAACAAATTTAAATGAGGCCGTTATTTTTGTCAGGTCGAAAGCTATATTAAGCGCCATATTGCAAAATTATTCGGCATTTGGCATTATGACCATCGACAGTTTTACCCACAAATTAATTCGAACTTTTGCTTACGATTTGCACCTTCCATTAAATTTTGAAGTTGAAATGGATGCCGAAAGTTTGTTAAATGAAGCGTTTGACTTAGTGATTTCTAAAATTGGAAGCGACAAAAAATTGACCGATTTGCTGGTGAATTATTCGCTGCAAAAAATGGATGATGACAAAGCCTGGGACATTTCGCTGGAACTAAAAGCATTCGCTAAAATTATTTTAAATGAAACCGATGCCGTCAATTTAAAATCGCTTCAAAAAATTTCTATTGATGAATTTACGCTGTTAAAGGAAAAACTTCAAAAAGAAAACAAACTGCTCGAAGCCGATTTTTTAAGGATTGGTGAAAGAGCGCTAAAAATTATTGATGAAAACGGATTGGAACACAACGAATTTTCCTATGCCGACTTACCGAATCATTTTAAAAAACTCTCCAAGCTGAAATATTTAAAAGCGGATGAGTTAAAATTTGAAGGCAGGTTAAACACCACAATTGAAGAAAATAAAAATTTCTACACGGCAAAATGCAGTGCGAACTCAAAGCAAATTATTGAGAGCATCACTTCCGTTTTAAAGGAATTGTATGATGAATCCAAGAAATTATATGCGGAAAATTATCCCCGCTATCTGTTGAATAATTTAATTGTGGAAGGTTTAATTCCTTTGGCAGTTTTAAATTATATCAACAATGCGCTGCAGGAAATAAAGTCCGAAAATAACATTTTGTTAAATGCCGAGTTTAATCAACTCATTGGCGATACCATTAAAAATGAGCCCGCGCCTTTTATTTATGAACGGATTGGCGAAAAATTTCGCTATTATTTTATCGATGAAATGCAGGACACTTCTCAATTGCAGTGGCAAAATTTAATTCCGTTAATTGATCATGCCATTTCTTCGGAAAATGAACTTGGTGAACAAGGAAAATTGTTGCTAGTTGGCGATGCAAAACAATCGATTTACAGATGGAGAGGCGGAAAATCGGAACAGTTTATTGCGCTTTCTTCCGAAGAAAAAAACAAAAAAAACAATCCGTTTTACGTTGAAAAAGGATTGTGCAGTTTGGAAACAAATTTCAGGAGTTATTCGGAAATCATCAATTTTAACAACGCATTTTTTAAAAACAGCGCCCAATTTTTAACAAACACAAGTTATCAAAATTTATTTTTTGAAGGCAACAGCCAAAAAATTAACAAAAAAACCGGCGGTTATGTGCAAGTTTCATTTGTTGAAAAAAACGAGGAGGAAGAAGATGATAAAACGCTGATATATCCAAAAAAAGTGGCCGAGATTATTCAGAATCTAGATCCTTCTTTTAAAAAAAATGACGTTTGTGTGTTGGTTCGAAAAAAGGATCACGGAATTGCCGTGGCTAAATATTTGTCGGAAAACGGCATTGAAATCATTTCTTCTGAAACCTTGCTGTTAAAAAACAATGAAAAAGTAACCTTCATTATTAACATATTGAATGTGGTTGAAAACCCTTCCTACAAAGATTACAAAATCAAATTATTGTACTTTTTGCACGAATTTTTTAACTTGGAAGAAGAAAAGCACGAATTTTTTAGTCGGTTTATCCCTTTATCAACCGTCGAGTTTTTTTCATCATTAAAAAAATACGGACTTCATTTTAATGTGGATGAATTTCATCAGATGCCGTTTTATGAAAGTATAGAATACATCATCAGAAGTTTCAATTTAGCGCAGGAATCCGATTCAAATATTCAATTCTTCTTGGATGTTATTTTTGAATTTCAACAAAAGAAACAGGTTTCTGTTGGAGCATTTTTGGAATTCTGGGAATTAAAAAAGGACAAATTCAGCATTGTGGCGCCGGAAGCCGAAAATGCAGTTAGAATTATGACCATCCATAAAGCAAAAGGGCTGGAATTTCCTGTGGTTATTTTCCCTTATGATATTGAAGTGTACCGACAAATAAATCCGAAGGTTTGGTATTCAGATGACCAATTGGGCGACATCAAGCAGGTTTTTTTAAATTATGGAGACAAATTAAATTACCTGGGCGAACAGGGAAAACAGTTATTTGACCAGCGAAGGGAAGAATTGGAACTGGACAATTTTAATTTGTTATACGTTACATTAACAAGGGCTGTGGAGCAATTGTACGTTATTACTGAAGACAAAACCGGCGGAAAAGATACGGATACCATAAAAAACACTTCGGATTTGTTTGTCCAGTTTTTAAAGAAAAATTCGTTGTGGAATCCGGAACAAAAG
>JAWOHJ010000150.1:0-2686 GCA_046485225.1 Lutibacter sp.
GAAATTCAAATGAAACGGTGTCACATTCTTTAATAAAAAGAATTGATGTGGTGAGTGCCGAAGAAATGTACAATGAAGTCCATAAATATTTTGACAGTGTTGACATAGCCATTCTTTCGGCTGCTGTGGCCGATTACAAGCCAAAAGAAGTTGCCGAAAATAAAATTAAGAAATCATCAGATACCATAACCATTGAATTGGTGAAAACCAAAGACATATTGGCTTCACTGGGAAAAATTAAAAAAAAGCAATTTTTGGTTGGTTTTGCTTTGGAAACAAACAACGAATTGGAAAATGCCATCGCAAAGTTAACATCCAAAAATTTAGATTTAATTGTGTTGAATTCGTTGCAAGATAAAGGTGCCGGATTTAAAAAAGAAACAAATAAGGTTACAATCATTGATAAATTCGAAAAAATTTCAGAATTTAGTCTAAAATCTAAAGCTGAGGTCGCCGAAGATATATTTAATGTAATTTTGAATCAGATTTTATGCGTAAAATAGTTCAACTTCTTAGTATTCTTTTTTTTACAGCCCAGCTGAATGCACAGGAATTAACGTGTACCATTGCTGTGAATGCCGATAAAATCCCGGGATCAAACAAGCAAATTTTTAAAACATTAGAGAATTCATTAAATGAATTTGTGAATCAAAAACGTTGGACAAATTTCAATTATTCGCCTCAAGAACGTATCAGCTGCAATTTAACGCTCACCATTTTGGAGCAATCGGGTGATGATTTTAAAGGGCATATTCAAATACAGTCATCACGTCCGGTTTACAGTTCAACGTATTTAACACCGGTTTTTAATTTTAAAGATGACAATTTTTCTTTTAAATATGCAGAGTACGAACCGTTACAGTTTAATGAAAACCAGTTCGAATCCAATTTGACCTCTATAGTTTCATTTTATGTGTATATGATTTTAGGAATGGATGCAGATACTTTTGCATTAAACGGCGGCGCTCCGTTTTTTACAAAAGCCCAAAATATTGTGGTGCAATCGCAACAAAGCGGTTATTTTGGCTGGAATCAAAGTGACGGATCCAAATCCAGATTTACGTTAATTGACAATATGTTGGCACCAACTTACAGCTTATTTCGTTCATCGATGTATACCTATCATTTAAAAGGATTGGATGTGATGCATCAGAACAAAAGCAGCGCAAAACAAAAAATTGCAGAATCTATAGGAATGTTAAAGACCATCTATGATTCGCGTCCGAATGCCACTTTATTAAGGGTTTTTATGGATGCAAAAGCTGATGAAATAGTCTCAATTTTTTCTGACGGACCAAATTATGATGCCTTTAAACTAAAAGAAGACTTACTCAAAATTTCACCTCTTAACGCGGCTAAGTGGAACGACATCAAGTAAATTCTTAAAATAAATTGCAAGAATGCTTACAAATCTTTCCATAAAAAATTATGCATTAATAGATAGTTTATCTGTTAATTTCAGGGATTATTTATCTACAATAACCGGTGAAACCGGTGCGGGTAAATCAATATTATTGGGCGCTCTCGGACTTGTTTTAGGGAAAAGAGCCGATATTTCCACCTTGAAAGATACGGCTAAAAAATGCATCATTGAAGCCAAATTTTTAATTTCAAACTATCAGCTGGAAGGTTTTTTTGAAGAAAATGATATTGATTTTGAAAATGAAACCATCATCCGAAGGGAAATTTCTCCCAGCGGAAAATCAAGGGCTTTTGTAAACGATACGCCTACAACGTTGCAGGTTTTGCAGGATTTAAGCGAAAAACTGATTGATGTGCATTCCCAGCATCAAACACACCAGTTGTCGGATGTGAATTTTCAGTTTCAGATCATTGATGCGCTTGCGGGCAATGCACCAAAAATTGAATCGTACAAACGCGGATTGAAATTATTTACCCAGTTGACCAAAGAGTTGAACGAGCTCAATAAAAACAAGGAAGCAGCCACTCAAAATTATGAGTACAACCTGCATTTGTTTGAAGAGCTGAACAAAGCAAAATTGAAGCTTGATGAGCAGGAAGTTATTGAGCAGTCGTTGGATAAATTAAACAATATTGAAGAAATAAAACTAAGTCTATCTGAAGCACAAGCTCTTGCACTAAGTGAAGAAATTGGTTTACAAACACTTTTAAATGCTTTTTTGGCAAGCATCCACAGAATTTCTTCATTTTCAAATGAATACGAAGCGCTTCATCAGCGTATTTTAAGTGTTAAAATTGAATTTGATGATATTGCCGGCGAGATTGAAGATTTCTATGAAAACGTCGATTTTGATCCGTTGGAATTGCAAAAGCTGAACGACAGATTGCAATTGATTTACAATTTGCAAAAAAAGCATGCAGTAACCAGCATTGCTGAATTACTTCAAAAGCAAGAAGAACTTTCCGTTAAAGTTGATGCCGTTGAAAATTCATCCGCAGCTATTTTGGAAAAGGAAACCGAAATCCAAAATGTTGCCGAAAAAATTGACAAGTTGGCGAAATCAATATTTGATGAGAGAGAAAAAGCAATTCCGGTTCTTGTTTCAAAATTAGAAAACAGTTTGGAAAATTTGGGAATGGAAAATACCCGTTTTAATTTCAGCATTAAGCATACAAAACAGTATTTTCAAAACGGAAAAGACGAGCTGCAACTTTTTATATCGGCAAATAAAGGCGCTAATTTTGGGGAATTGAAAAAAATTGC
>JAWOHJ010000131.1:0-9420 GCA_046485225.1 Lutibacter sp.
ATTTTTGATATTCCTGAAGTAAAACATTCAACGCGTTGGGGAAGTGCATGGGGTGCTTGGGATGAAGTTAACGAGCCTAAAATAAGCATTCCATTTTATGTTTCAAACGAAGGAAATGTTGAAGTCATCATCACTTCTGAAGATGGTATTGAATTAAACAGATTTTTAGTTCAGGCAGATAAAGGTTTTAATTTTACCGATTACAATTTGACTTATTCCGAAAAAGGAAAATCCGCTTATCTGAAAAAATACAAATCGGCAGAAATTAAAAAGGCAAAAAATGAAAAATTCTATTTGATTAAAGGAAAGTATTTTGTTCAAATTGGTGAAGCCAAAAAAGCTTTTGAGGTGAAATAAAAAAATGAAAAAACGCGTATTTGTTATTGTATTGATTTTTTTGAGCAGTCAAATAAGTGCGCAATCAAATTGGGAAAAATTTTGGAAACTGTCCACAACACATCAAATTTGGGTTGTGACTCATCCATTTAAAGCAAAAAAAGCTTCAGAAATATCTATGGAAGCCACTAAGGTATCCGATTCCGTTGCCAAAACCGATTTGTTGGATAAAGATATTGCCGGCGGACAAGTAGATGCATTTAGGCACGCCTATTGGACGGCCAGGTTACAACAGGAAATTGGAAAGCGGGCAGCCATTTCTTTGGGAAAAGCGCACGAAAGGGACAATTATCGAACATTTAAAAAGCATCGAACAGAAGATGGCATTGTGCCAGATCAAGCTTCTAAAGAAATGGATTTATTCAACAATAATGTCGGTTTACGTTTTACGCAAAAAGGAATTTCTGCGTCTCAAAATGAGCTTACCCAAAATATTGTTGATGCAATTTTGATTGGTGATTTAAAAGTGATTAAAAAGGACACTTTGGGAAATTATTTAGCTTGCGATGGCGCATTAATTACTGCGTCAGAATTGGGAAATTCGTGGCAAAACAAAAAGTGTGTAATTTCTTCGAAGAAATAATAGATTGAACAATTCAAATAAAAAACGCCCAATAAAATTGGGCGTTTTTTATTTATAATATCATTTTAACTTTTTGTTAGGTTTGCTGTGTTTTTAAATGTGTACATTCGTTCAGATTTTAATAAAAATAATTTTAAAACGCTATGAAAAAAACGATAATCCTATTTGCCGTATTGGCAAGTTGTAATTTATTTGCGCAAAACGAATCAACCCTTAAAATTTTCCTAAACTGTAATTATTGCGACATTACCTACATCAAACAAAATTTAGACTACGTTGAGTTTGTTAGAGATCAAAAGGATGCTGATGCCCATTTGTTATTTAGAACACAGGTAAATGGCGGCGGGGGAACTATTTATGAAATAGAATTCATTGGTCAAAACAACTACATTGAGGTTCAGGATAAATTAACTTTTTCAACCAATTCCGACAGTACTGAAAGTGAAATTAGAGAAATGATATTGAAATACACCAAACTTGGCTTGGTTCGTTATTGGTTAAAAAACGGCGCTCACGATAAAATATCGATTGAAACGAAAAAGAAAGAAGAAGTTGATGTAAAAGAACAAAAAGACATCTGGAATAAGTGGGTTTTTGACTTAGGACTTCAGGGTTATTTTTACGGACAGGAATCAAATAAAAGCCGAAATTTAAGTTTTAGTGTTACCGCAAAACAGGTTACTGATGAAAATAAATTTTATTTAAGGGGTAGTTTTAACGACAGCAGATCGGTTTTTACTTATGACGGAACCGACATTATTTCGAGTCAGAAATCTTCAAATTTAACTTTATATGATGTAATAAGCATTAATGATCATTGGTCGGCAGGTGCATTTGCCGAGGTCGGTAAATCTACCTATCGCAATAAAGCATTTTACGGCTCCTTAAAACCTGCCATTGAGTACAATTTCTTTTCATATAAAGAATCTTCTAAACAACAATTGACGTTGGCCTATAAAGTTGGCGGAATCTATACCAATTACAATGAAAGAACCATTTTTAATAAAGAAAAGGAATTTTTGTGGGAGCATAACTTAAGTCTGGGCGGAAGCGTTACTCAAAAATGGGGCAGTATTACAAGTCAGGCATCCTATGAAAGTTTTTTAAAAGATCCTTCCTTAAATGCATTTTCATTTTATTTGGGAACAAATTTCAGGATTGTAAAAGGCCTTTCATTTAATATCAGCGGAAATTACGAGATTACCAACAATCAAATAAATTTGGCTGCGGGCGATTTGTCTTTGGAAGAATTGCTGTTGAGCCAAAAACAAGTAAAATCGGGCTATAATTATTTTTTTAGTGCTGGTTTAAATTATTCTTTTGGATCGATGTTTAACACCATTGTAAATCCCAGATTTAATTTTTAACAATAAAAAACGCCCAATAAAATTGGGCGTTTTGCTTGTTTAATATTTTAATTCCTCAAAATCTCTGAAAGGGGAAAGGTTCAGTTTTTCCACGGCATTTTTGTAATTTACCCAATCGGTTTTGTAGAATGCATTAATATCGGCAATAACCTTACTCACTTTTTCATCGGCATTTTTTACCAAGGTAATTTCTGTTTTTCCGGGTTCTTGCAATAAATCATCAATGTAATTGGCGGCCGTATATAAATAAGAAATAGTGCTTGGAAATTCGGTGGCAGTAATTCCTTGTCGCTTATCTTCCTTGCCCAACATAGCATCTAATAAGCCTTCTATTTTTTTTGAAATTTCCGAATGTACGTTTATAGTGTCTTTTTTGCTTAGTTTTTCTTTGGCATATTTATTTTGGGCTTTGATGCGTTTTTGATAATCTTCAACAATTTCTTTTGAAGCAAATAAGCGCCTTGTGGCTTCGCCGGCAACCCCTTTTTTGGATTCAAGTTGTTTCAGTAAATCGTACTTGCTTTTTAAAACTTCCAAAGGCATTTCAACTCTTGGATCAAATTCGACTTTTATGTTTTCTGAGGCTGTTTGGTTTCCGAAATGAATTTTTATGGCGTATGTTCCCGGCAAAACAGTAAGTCCGCTTGGTTCGGCTGCGTTTGGTTTTGCTTTAGTTCTTGACGGACCGTTTTTCCCTTTTTCATCTAAATTCCAAAAGAACCTGTGGGCACCGTTTTCCTTTGGCGCTTCAATGTAAACACTTCGAATCAATTCATTTTTATCATTAAAAGCCTGAAAGAAAATGGAATCGAATTTCACCAAAGGTTTTTCAGATTTAACAGCATCAGCAGGGGCAATAATTTTAGCATCCTTTTTCTTTTTGTCAGAAATTACTTCGGATTTTTTGATTTCAGGTCTGTTGATGCTGTAGGTAATCATAGCGCCTCTTGGCTTGTTTTCGCCATTAAAAATGGCATTGGCGCCAAATCGTGTTCCGGAAGGTTCCTGATTTTGGGTAATAAAAGCGGTTGGCGGCGTAAACAAATGTAAAGGTTCGTCTAAAATTGCTTTTCCTTCTTTTGCCATCGCCCTAAAAGGTCTGATGTCATCTAAAACATAAGCGGATCTTCCAAAAGTGCCGATTACCAAATCGTGTTCTCGCGGATGAATCGCCAAATCCATGGTTGAAACCGTCGGATAATTGCTAGTCCACTTTGTCCAGGTTTTACCTTCATCCAGACTGATATACAATCCGTTTTCGGTGCCCAGAAAAAGTAAATTCTGAACTTCTAAATCTTGTGCCAAGGAGAGCGAATAGCCAAAAATTTCATCTTTTCCGGCCAATAGGTTTTCCCATGTTTTTCCGAAATCCCGTGTTCTGAACAAATAAGGTTTAAAATCGAATTGTCGGTAATTGTTCACCACCGCATACGCCTCGCCTTTATTAAATTTCGAGGCTCTTATTTGCGCCACCCAACTTTCTTTTGGCATGTCTTTAATGTTTTTGGAAACATTTGTCCAGGTTGTTCCGCCATCTAAAGTCAGCTGAATATTTCCGTCATCGGTGCCAACCCAAAGCATATTTTCATCCAAGACACTCGGTTCAATAGCCAAAATTGTACAGTGATTTTCTGCTCCGGTGGCATCCATGGTAATTCCGCCGCTTTCGTGTTGTTTTTGTTTTTCTTTATTATTTGTTGTCAAATCGGGTGAAATGATTTCCCAGGTATGTCCTTTATCGGCAGATTTATGCACAAACTGGCTGCCAAAATAAATGGTTTCTTGATCTGCTGGATTGATTGCTATCGCCGAATTCCAGTTAAACCGAAGTTTTAGGTCGGGATTGGGATGTGTCGGTTTTATATTTTTTGTATTTCCGGTAACTTTATCATACCGGCCAACATTTCCCTGTTGCGACATTGCGTAGCCAAAACGTGAATCTTTGGGGTCGGGAACCGCATCAAAACCATCGCCAAACATAATTTCCTGCCAATAGGAATTTCTGATTCCCTGTGATTTTAACACATATGCCGGGCCAACCCAAGAACCGTTATCCTGCATTCCTCCATAAACATTGTAAGGAAATTCCATATCTACATTGATATGATAAAATTGTGCAATTGGCAAGTTTTCTGCAAAACGCCAGGTTTTTCCGCGATCTCTGGTAATGTATAAGCCGCCGTCATTTCCGTCAATCATAAAATTTGGTTTTGTGGGATGAATATACCAGGCGTGATGATCGGGATGCACGCCCGTTGAAGTTCCGTAGGCCGGCATTAATTGCTGAAACGATTTTCCGCCGTCTTCACTTACGTTCACATAGGTGAAAAGGGAATAAATTCTGTTTTCATTTAAGGGATCCACAAAAATATCCGCATAATAAAAAGGCCGGTTTCCAATTCCTTCGGCACCTCTTCCGCTCGATTGGTCATTGACCATTTTCCATTTAATTCCGCCATCTTCAGATTTGTACAAGGCATTTTTTTTGGCTTCAATTAAAGCATACACAAATTTTGGGTTGCTCGGTGCAATTGCCAAACCGATTCTACCCAGATTTCCTTCGGGCAATCCATCTTGATCTGTTAATTTTTTCCAGTTTTCACCGCCGTCGTAAGTAATGTATAAACCCGAGCCTTCACCACCCGAATTAAAAGTCCAAGGTTTGCGTTCGTGTTCCCACATTGCGGCGATTAATTTATTCGGATTGCTAGGGTCAACCACCAAATCAGCGCAACCGGTTTTGTTGTTCACAAACAGCGACTTTGTCCAAGTTTTTCCGCCATCGGTAGTTTTAAAAACGCCGCGTTCAGGATGTTCTCCCCAAGGAGAGCCTATTGCGCCAACATAAACCGTATTCGGATTGTCTTTATCAACAATGATTTTATGAATATTTCTGGTTTTTTCCAAACCCATCAATTTCCAGGTTTTCCCGGCGTCTAAACTTTTGTAGATGCCATATCCGCCATTTAAACTGTTTCTCGGATTTCCTTCTCCGGTTCCCGCCCAAATCACATCAGGATTGCTTTGTTGAATGGCAACCGCTCCGATAGAGGCCACTGCTTCTTGATCGAAAATTGGAGCCCAGTCAATGCCGCCACTTTCAGATTTCCATAAACCGCCGGAAGCGGTTCCCACATAAATAATATCTGGATTGTTGGTTACCGCGTCAATGGCTGTGACCCTTCCGCTCATTCCTGCCGGACCGATGGAGCGTGTTTTTATATTTTTAAATTTCTTGCTGTCAAATTGTTGTGCGTTTAAAATTGTTGAAATCAACAAAAACAGAAAAGTGATTTTTTTCATAAGAATTAGGTTTGGTTTAGACAATGATTTTACGAAGTTATCATTTTTTTAAATTATTTTTTCTTATAATCATTCTAAATAAAGAATTATACATAAATTATTTTTCCAGATGTTTCCTTACAAAAAATGAATTGGTATCTTTGTTACTTTCTAAAAATTTATTTTAAAAATGAGCGGATTTTTATCTTCATCAATCGCAAGGAAAGTAGCGATGGCTTTGTCTGCACTTTTCCTTATTATTTTCTTAGTTATTCATTTAACGGTAAACTTAACTTCATTATTCAGTGAAAATGTATTTAATGAATTGTCCCATTTTATGGGCACCAATTTTTTAGTGCAATTTTTAATGCAGCCCATTTTAATTTTTGGCGTTGTTTTCCACTTTGTGATGGGATTTGTATTAGAATTAAGGAATAAACGAGCAAGAACTGTTAAATATGTTAAATACAATGGCGCTGCAAATGCCTCTTGGATGTCAAGAAATATGGCAATAAGTGGTGGCGTTATTTTAGCCTTTCTTGTATTGCACTTTATTGATTTCTGGTTTCCCGAAATGAACTACAAATACATTGAGTTTTTACCGGAAGACCCAACAAGGTATTTTGAGGAACTGCAACACAAATTCACCAACCCATTAAGAGTTGGCGCTTATGTAATTGCCTTTGTACTATTGGCATTGCATTTATTACATGGTTTTCAATCAGCGTTTCAATCGATTGGTTTAAATAAATACACAAATTGTGTAAAGACATTGGGTAAAATTTACGCAATAGCTATTCCGGCAGGATTTATTATCATCGCACTGTTTCACTATTTTAACCATTAATCTTATAAAACTATGACGACTTTAAATTCAAGAATACCAGAAGGTCCAATAAAAGATAAATGGACATTATATAAAGACAAAATAAACTTGGTGAACCCGGCCAACAAGCGCAATATAGATATTATTGTTATTGGAACAGGTTTGGCAGGTGGTTCTGCTGCAGCTACTTTAGCTGAGTTAGGCTATAGCGTAAAAGCATTTGCTTACCAAGATTCACCTCGTCGCGCACATTCAATTGCTGCGCAAGGCGGAATCAATGCTTCAAAAAATTATATGGGTGATGGTGATTCAAACTATCGCTTATTTTATGATACTGTGAAAGGTGGTGACTATCGTTCGCGTGAAGCGAATGTTTACCGTTTGGCTGAGGTTTCAGGAAACATTATTGATCAATGTGTTGCACAAGGCGTACCTTTTGCACGTGATTATGGTGGATTGCTCGACAACCGTTCGTTTGGTGGTGTGTTGGTTTCGCGTACTTTTTATGCGAAAGGACAAACTGGTCAGCAATTGTTATTGGGCGCATATTCAGCAATGAATCGTCAAATTGCACGTGGAAAAATAGAAATGTTTAACCGCCATGAAATGCTTGACGTGGTGAAAATTGACGGAAAAGCAAGAGGGATTATAGCACGTGATTTAATTACCGGCGAGATTGAACGCCATTCTGCCCACGCAGTTGTTATTGCAACAGGCGGTTACGGAAACGTTTATTTCTTATCAACCAACGCAATGGGTTCTAATGCAACCGCTGCCTGGAAAATTCACAAAAAAGGCGCATTTTTCGCAAATCCTTGTTTCACGCAAATTCATCCAACTTGTATTCCAAGATCGGGTGATTATCAGTCAAAATTAACGTTGATGTCTGAATCATTGCGAAATGATGGAAGAATTTGGGTTCCTGCAAAATTAGAAGATGCACAGGCAATTCAACAAAAGAAATTAAAACCACTTCAAATTGCTGAAGAAAACAGGGATTATTTCTTGGAAAGAAGATATCCTGCATTTGGAAACCTGGTGCCTCGTGATGTTGCTTCAAGAGCAGCAAAAGAGCGCTGCGATGCCGGTTTTGGCGTAAACGCAACAGGTGAAGCCGTTTATTTAGATTTTGCCGCAGCCATTAAACGTTATGGAACTGAACAAGCCAAAATACACGGAATAAACAATGCTTCAGCCGAGAAAATTACAGAATTAGGCGCAGCCGTTATTGAAGAAAAATATGGAAACTTATTCCAGATGTATGAGAAAATCATTGATGAAAATCCATACAAAACTCCGATGATGATTTATCCGGCTACGCATTATACCATGGGCGGTGTTTGGGTTGATTATAATTTAATGACTACAGTTCCGGGCTTGTACTGTATTGGGGAAGCAAATTTCTCTGATCACGGCGCAAACAGATTGGGTGCTTCTGCATTAATGCAAGGATTGGCTGATGGTTATTTTGTACTGCCTTATACCATTGGTGATTATTTGGCTGATGATATCAGAACCGGAACAATAAAAACAGATTCTCCCGAATTTGATGAAGCTGAAAAATCGGTTAGAGACCAATTAAATTTCTTTGTCAACAACAAAGGAACGCATACTGTCGATTATTATCATAAGAGATTAGGTCAGGTAATGTGGGATAAAGTTGGGATGGCCCGAAATGAAAAAGGGTTGAAAGAAGCCATCGTAGAAATTCAGGAAATTAGAGAAGACTTCTGGAAAAATGTAAAAGTTCCCGGAAGCTTAAACGAATTTAATCAAGAACTTGAAAAAGCGGGCAGAGTTGCCGATTTCTTAGAATTGGGTGAATTGTTTGCAAAAGATGCTTTGGAACGCGAAGAATCTTGCGGAGGTCATTTCCGTGAAGAACACGTGACAGAAGATGGTGAGGCTAAAAGAGATGATGTTAATTTCGCATATGTTTCCGTTTGGGAATATACAGGAAAACCTAGTGAAGCTATTTTACACAAGGAACAATTAGAATTTAAAGATATCGAATTAAAAACTCGTTCATACAAATAAGAAGACATTATGAATTTAACGTTAAAAATTTGGAGACAAAAAGGACCAAAAGACAAAGGTCAAATGGTCGAATATAAAGTAACTGATATTTCAGAACATATGTCATTTTTGGAAATGATGGACGTTTTAAATGAAAGTCTGGTTGCAAAAGATGAAGAACCGATAGCTTTTGATCACGACTGCAGAGAAGGTATTTGCGGAATGTGTTCATTACAAATCAATGGAGAAGCGCACGGACCAGACAGAGGCATTACCACTTGCCAGTTGCATATGCGTATGTTTAAAGATGGCGACACTATTTATATTGAACGTTTCAGGGCAAATGCTTTTCCGGTAATTAAAGATTTGGTGGTTGACCGTATGGCTTTTGAGCGCATACAACAAGCCGGAGGTTATATCTCTGTAAACACATCAGGAAATACCCAAGATGCAAATTCAATTCCAATTTCTAAGCACAATGCCGATTTATCTATGGATGCTGCTTCTTGCATTGGTTGCGGAGCCTGCGTTGCCAGTTGTAAAAACTCAAGTGCTATGTTGTTTGTAGCTGCGAAAGTTTCGCAATTTGCTTTATTGCCACAAGGAAAAGTTGAAGCGAAAGAACGTGTTAAAAATATGGTTTTTCAAATGGACTTGGAAGGATTTGGTAACTGTACCAATACTGGAGCTTGTGAAGTAGAATGTCCGAAAGGAATTTCAATTGAAAATATTGCCCGTTTAAATCGCGAATATTTAGCGGCAACTATTTAATATAAATCAAACTTTATTTTTTAAACTAAAACCCAAAAGAACTTTCTTTTGGGTTTTTTAATCATCTATTAAAAAACCCAAAAGAAAGTTCTTTTGGGTTTTAGTTTAAAAAATAAAGTTTGATTTATATTAAATAGTTGCCGCTAAATATTCGCGATTTAAACGGGCAATATTTTCAA
>JAWOHJ010000134.1:0-7473 GCA_046485225.1 Lutibacter sp.
CTAAAACATAAATGGATGCAGATGGTTTTAAAGTGATTGGATACCGCAATTCCATTTGGAATTTATTATAAACCGTACCGCCATCAATTGTTGACAATCGTCCGTTTTCATAACCTCTTAGTGCGATGGTTTCCCTTCCGTCTAATTGGTAGGAAGCCATTCCGTCTCCACCAACAAAATATCTTTCAAAAGGTGAATCACCTAATTTTTTATTGTAATTTCCTAAAAAGCCAAACTCGGCATTTGACATAATGACCAAATCTTTTGTTAGAGCGGTGTACCATTTTCCTTTGAAACTTGCTTTGTAATACTCTAACCATTTGTATTTTTCGGCAAGTTCAATGGATGAATAATCTTTTGTATCGACCAACGAGTAAGGGAATGTTAATTTTGCGCCAATGCTAAAATCGGAACCATAAGTTGGGAAAACCGGATTTGAACCCGCTGAACTTCTTCCTAAAGTAATGTTGTAAGATAAGTTGTTTAAATTGCCGTTGCTTAAGGTTAAATTTCCAATTCTCATCCCGTATTCTTTTAAATCATACAATTGGTAGCTAATGCTTTGTGACAAAGTAAAATAATTGTCTGGCCATTTTAAACGTTTTCCTAAACCAATAGTGGCCCCAATAATGTTTAATCGTTGGTCCTTATCAACTTTGTTGGTTAAATAATCGTACCTGAATTGTTTTGAGTTGTAAATTGAAAACGACAATGATTGTGGTTTTTTGCCACCTAACCAAGGTTCGGTAAACGAAAAACTTGAGGTGGTATAATATCTACTTTTTTGCAACCTCAATGAAAGCGTTTGTCCGTCACCCATTGGAAGCGGCTTGTATGCTTTTCCGTTGAATATATTTTTGACAGAAAAGTTGTTGAATGACAATCCCAATGTTCCAATAAATGAACCACCGCCATAACCACCCTGCAATTCTATTTGGCTGGAACCTTTTTCGGCAACCGTATAATCAATATCAACTGTTTTGTCCTGGTAATTCGGATTTAAATCTGGCGTAATTGCTTCAGCATCAAAAAAGCCCAATTGTCCAAGCTCCCTTATGGTTCTGATAATGTCGCTTTTGCTGTATAAATACCCAGGTTTTGTTCTAATTTCTCTATAAATTACGTGGTCATTGGTTCTGTCGTTTCCATTAACGGTAATTTTTTTGATTTTTGTTGGGGCATCTTCATAAATTCTGATTTCAACATCAATAGAATCGTTGTTAATTCTTGTTTCTACCGGCAACACTCTTGAAAAAAGGTATCCGTTATCCTGGTATAAAGTTGTAATGTCATCTGAATCCGGAGCACCGGTGCCGGAAACGCGTTCTTTCAACACTTTTCCGTTGTAAGTATCGCCTTTTTCTATTCTTAAAATGCTTTGCAGTTGTTCATCGGTATATCTGCTGTTTCCTAAAAATCGGATATCGCCAAAAATATATTTTTTTCCTTCTTCAACCCTAATGTCTAAACTTATAGTGTTGTCATCATTAAAAGCCATAGAATGATCAATCACACGGGCGTCTCTGTAACCTTTTTCGCTATAGGCAGTTACAATATTTTCAAGATCAGTATTAAAATCGGCTTCAATATATTTAGATTTTTTCCAAAATCGACCAAACATCTTTTGTTTGGTTTTTTTCATCGACTTTCTAAGCTTTTTATCACTAAAAGCATCATTGCCCACAAAATTGATGTCTTTTATTTTAATTTTCTCACCTTTATCAATATAAACCAGCATATTAACGGTGTTAACACTTGAAGTATCAGGCTTTGTATCGAGCGTAACTTTTGCTTTTAAATAGCCTTTTTCCTGATATTTTTTTCTGAAGTAATTTTTGGAAGTCACCATCAAGTTGTCAGTCAACATGGCGCCTTTTTTGAGCTCAGCATCTTTTTGCAATTCTTTTGCCTTGCTTTTTTTAACGCCTTCAATGGTTACATTGTTCAATTGCGGCAACTCTAAAACATCAAATTCCAAATAAGCAACATTTCCGTCTATTTTGGAAACATAAACCTCCACATTGCTAAATTGTTTGGTTTCATACAATTTTTTAATGGCGCTGGTTAATTTGTCACCGGGAAGTTTGATTTCTTGGCCAACGATTAACCCAGTAAACACTTTTACGGTTTCTTCCTCAAATTTTTGAAGCCCTTTAACGGTAATGCCGCCAAGTTCGTAATTGGTGTCTTTAACAAAAATATTGTTTGTTTTTATGGGAATTATGGTGTCTTTCGCTATGATATCCTTGATTAAGGTATCATTTTTTATTTCGATATTTTCTGAATTATTTTTTGAAAGTTCTTGCGCTGTTGTGGCGTTAGATGATAAAATAATTGTAAAAAGTAATAGCGCTATGTTAAGTTTAGTCATTGATTTTTTCAATTTGTTGGCTGGTTTTACCAAATCGTCTTTCTCTGTGTTGATAATTTACTATGGCATTAAATAAATTTTCTTTCCTAAAATCGGGCCAAAGGGTATCTGTAAAATACAGTTCAGCGTAAGCAATTTGCCATAATAAAAAATTGCTGATTCTTTTTTCGCCACTCGTGCGAATCAATAAATCAACGTCCGGCAAAGAAAACGTATATAAATGATTATTAATAATATTTTCGTTAATTTCTTCAACGCTAATTTGATTATTAACAACTTTTTTTGATATATTTCTGATAACATTAACAATTTCTTCTCTTGATCCGTAACTTAATGCAAGTGTAAGTGTTAATGAGGTATTATTTTTTGTTTTTTCAACAACTTCAGCAAGTTCTACTTGTGCTTTTTCTGGCAGATTTTCAATATTGCCGATGGTGTTTAATTTGATGTTGTTTTTAACTAATGTATTTAATTCTTTTCTTAGAGAGGAAACTAATAATGCCATCAACGTTTTAACTTCCAGTTTTGGCCTGTTCCAATTTTCGGTTGAAAAAGCATAAAGCGTTAAATAGTTGACGCCAATTTCACGGCATCCTTCAATAACTTCTTTTACGGAGGTAACGCCGTTTTTATGTCCGAAAACTCTTGGTTTTCCTTTCATTTCGGCCCATCTTCCATTCCCATCCATAATGATTGCAATATGGTTAGGGAGATTGTCTGCATTTATTTGGGATTTAAAATCTTCCATCAATAAGGGTTTGCGTAACAAGGCGGTCTTCCAAACGAGTAAACTAGTGATATGCCGGTTAAAATATACCAATCGTTGCTGTCGGGATTTCCAAATTTTAGTGAATTTATTTCTTGATTGTTGTAATCTATATCGTCTGCAAAAGTATAGCGCGCCCTAATTTCCAGGGCGATGGCGAAATCGTTTACCAACTTTGTTTTATAGCCTATCCCAAAAGGAATGGCATAAGATGTTTTTGATTCATAATTATATTGAAGACTTCCGGGAGGCGTTTCAGACCTTACCGCATTATAATTAAAGGCAGCAAATTCGACCAATAGATAAGGTGTTTTCGTTTTTCGGTAATCGTCCAAATTGTATTCAAAATAATTAAATTCAACACCCACCGCCAATTCTTTTAAACTATTTCTAAATCGCATTCCTCTGTTAAATCTCGCTTTATTTGTGGCGTTGGCATCATCTGAGGATATTTCGGCATAGGTAAAAGTACCTCTTATAGCAATTCTCGGGTTCATATTCCATTTATAAATAGCACCAACCATTATATTGTTTGGATTTATATAATATTCCGGACCAATGTCTCCTATATAATTACTTCCTCCAACAAACAATCCAACTTCATTAATCTGAGCTTTGGAAGTCATTGTGATAAAGACAATTGCAGTGAATAGAACAAATTTTTTCATAAATAAAATAGCCAGCAAATATAAAAAATTATAGTTGTTTTTTTAGGTTTAGCAACGTCTTTTTTGATTAACTGATTTTAAATGAAATTATTGCAGGGCTAATTCCCTATTTGCTTTGTGATTTAAACGGCTGTTTAATTTCTGATATCCTGGCCCCAAAGCAATTTATCTCGAAGTGTTTTTATGAAAGTTTGCTCGTTAATTTCTACGACTTTTAACTTAAAAGCCGATTTCTCTATAAATATTTCTGTGGTGCTGTCAATGGTGGTGCTCCTTGAATCCAGCGACAAGAAAAACTTATCTTCCCGGCCGCTAACCTTCAATTTAATTTTTGTTTCATCGGGAATAACCAAAGGCCGAGCGTTTAAGTTATGAGGCGCAATTGGGGTTAACACAAAACTTTTTGCGTGGGGAATAAGAATTGGTCCTCCGCAGCTTAAAGAATATCCGGTAGAGCCAGTTGGCGTTGCAATAATTAAACCGTCTGCCCAATATGAAGTTAAATATTCCTGATCCAAATATGTTTCAACAGTAATCATTGAGGCAGTGTTTTTACGGCTTACGGAAACTTCGTTTAACGCAAAATTTAGGGATGATAAACCTTTAATTTTTGGTTTGGTTGTCACACTTAATAAAGTGCGTTTGTGGATAAGGTATTTTTTTCGCAATAATTGTTCAACCGCAATGTTTATTTCTTCTTTTTTTACGGTTGCCAAAAAACCCAATCTCCCGGTATTTATGCCAACAATTGGAATATTGGAATCTCTGATATAGGTTACAGCGCGTAAAATTGTGCCGTCGCCGCCAATGGTAAACATAAAATCAAATGAGGTATCTAATTCTGTATGCGAGGAAAATGTTTCCACATTTTCAATTTCGATATCTTTTTTTAATCCAGTGTAATAATTGTGTTCAATCACAAACTCGATTGCATGAATTTTTAAAATATTCAATAATTCTTCAAGGTATATTTTATCTTCCGGTTTGTAATATTGTCCGTAAATAGCAATTTTCATCTGTTTAAATTTTATTTTTTAATTGTAACAGATGCTGTTCGCCATTAATCATTTCTCTGTGTATCAAAATTTGTATTGCTCGTTTCATACTTAAATGTTTAGGTATTTTTGGAGATAAATGGATCTTTCTTTTAAATCTTCCAGATAAAAATCTTCTTTGTGTTTTGAAAGCACTTCATAATTATACCTTCTAAACGACTGGATAATTTTATTAACCTCAAGCGAGTAAAACTTAATGGTAATTTTAACGGTTGTGGTGTCGGTTTCTGAAATAAAAATACCCAACATTTTTCCGTCATTGGATTCTATAATCTGACAAATTTCACTAAATGAATATTCAGAAATATTTTTTTCGATGCCTAAAACGGTACCTTCATTTTTTAAAAAAGGCGTGTTGTTGTAAACGTGTAAAATATCGATTAAATCACAATAACCTAAATATTCCTTGTTTTCATTGATTACCGGAATTAAATTTGTTTCATTTGCGGCAAAAATCTTCAAAATTTCCAACAAATTATTATCTTCTTCCGTGAAAAAAAACTGATATAAATATTGAAAATTTCCAAGTTCCTTTTCATCTTCAAAAACAGTTCGGATGTCAATTTCAGCTATTACACCCAATAAATGGCCTTCTTCAACAATAGGAAAGTGAGAATACGTTGTTTCGTTAAAAAGCAATTTCACATCGGCAATTTTTGAGTGCAATGAAAATGCTTTAAATTCTTTTAAAATATAAGGGGTTGTTTCCATGTTGTTTGCCGTTATGCCACAAAATTAATCAAAAATAAAACCAAAAACAGTTTCTTACTTCGTAAATTTGCACACTCATTTAAATTTTAAAGATTTATAAGGAATGACAAAATTAAGTGTAAATGTAAATAAAATTGCGACGCTAAGGAATTCGCGCGGAGGAGATTATCCAAATGTGGTGAAAGTGGCTTCCGATATTCAAGATTTTGGTGCAGAAGGAATTACCATTCATCCAAGACCAGATGAGCGACATATTCGTTATCAAGACGCTTTCGATTTAAAAAAAATTGTCACCACCGAGTTTAATATTGAAGGAAATCCAATTCAGCAATTTATTGATATGGTGCTGGAAATTCGCCCAACGCAAGTGACTTTGGTGCCCGATGCCATCAACGCAATCACTTCAAACGCCGGTTGGGATACCATAAAACACCACGCTTTTTTACAGGAAATAGTGACGGAATTTCATTTAAAAGGCATCCGCACTTCCATATTTATTGACGCAGATTTAAAATTGATTGAAGCTGCCGCAAAAACCGGAACAGACAGAATTGAATTGTATACGGAAGAATTTGCCAAACAATACGGTTTAGGAAATAAAAATGCAATAAAACCATATGTTGAAAGCGCTGTTTTGGCAAATGAAATAGGATTGGGAATTAACGCCGGCCACGATTTAAGCTTGCAAAATATTCAGTTTTTTGCACAAAACATCCCAAATTTATTGGAAGTTTCCATAGGTCACGCCTTAATCACTGAATCTTTGTATTTGGGTTTGGAAAATGTGGTGAATATGTATAAAAACAAGTTAAAAGTTTAAATGTTGAATCTTTTCCAACTTGAAACCAACAAATAAAATGAAATTACTGCATTCAACAATTCTAGGAAGCGGACAGCCATTGCTCATTTTACATGGTTATTTTGGCATGAGCGACAATTGGAAATCGTTGGGCGCCAAGTTTTCCGATAATTTTGAAGTGCATTTAATTGACCAGCGCAATCACGGACGAAGTTTTCATTCTGATGAATTTGATTATGAATTGTTGGTGGAAGACTTGTACAACTATGTGCAACATCATCATTTGGAATATTTAATATTGTTGGGACATTCCATGGGCGGAAAAGTGGCCATGCAATTTGCGGTTACCTATCCCGAATTGGTTGATAAATTAATGGTTGCAGATATAAGTCCGAGGTTTTACACACCTCACCACGAGGATATTTTGGCTGCATTAAATGTGGTTAATTTTTCGCTTCACAACACCCGAAAAAAAGTGGAGGACGTTTTAAGAATTTACATAAAAGATGAAGGTGTTTTGCAATTTTTGCTCAAAAATGTTTACTGGAAATCAAAAGGAGAATTGGCCTATCGTTTCAATTTGCAAAGTTTGATGGAACATAACAGCGAAGTGGGCGAGGCGCTGCCTTCTTTTACCCATTTTGATGGAAAAACACTCTTTTTAAAAGGCGAAAAATCAAATTATATTACAGAAAATGAAAAGCCATTAATTGAAGCTCATTTTCCAAATTCGAAAATGGTAACTATTAAAAATGCCGGCCATTGGCTTCACGCCGAGAATCCAGAACAGTTTTATGATGAGGTCATCAACTTTTTAACCTAATTAGTTTGTTGGCATAATATTAGTTAATTTTATAAATCACTTAAAAACATAAATCCATGAACTTCATTTTAAAAATAGTCTTAACCGCAGTTGCAGTATTGGTAATTGCCCATTTTTTGCCCGGAGTTTCGGTGGTAAATTTCACCAATGCAGTGATTGTCGCAGTTGTTTTGGCATTGTTGAGAGTTACCATAAAACCGCTGCTCATTATTTTAACATTGCCGGTTACCATCGTAACATTGGGTTTGTTTTTGCTGGTTATCAACGCGTTAATTATCCT
>JAWOHJ010000166.1:0-14137 GCA_046485225.1 Lutibacter sp.
CAAAATTACTGTTGGGCGTTGAGGAAGAATCAATTTACAGACATTCAACTTTGGGCGTTTTTTACGTGTATGATTTGGCTTCAAAAACACTGCATTTAATCGACAAAGAAAAAATTCAGGAACCAACTTTTTCTCCCGACAGCAAAAAGGTGGCTTATGCCAAAAACAACAATATTTTTATTAAAAATTTAGAAACCAACGAAGTTATCCAAGTTACTTTCGACGGAAAAAAGAATGAGATTATCAATGGTATTTGCGACTGGGTTTATGAAGAAGAATTTTCGTTTGTCAGGGCTTTTGAATGGAGCGCAGACAGTAAAAATATTGCGTTTTTAAGGTTTGATGAAACCGAAGTGCCAACCTTCTCCATGGATATTGTGGGCAGCGAATTATACCCAACCCAACAGGTTTTCAAATACCCGAAAGCCGGTGAAAAAAATTCGATTGTAACTTTGAGTCTTTTTAATGTTTCAGAAGGAAAAACAACAAAAATAAATCTTGGAAATTATGAATACATTCCAAGAATTAAATGGACAAACAACCCGGAAATTTTGTCCGTTATTACTTTAAACAGGCATCAAAATGATTTAAAATTAGTTGCGGTGAATGCTGTAAATTTTTCATCAAAAGTGATCTTGAATGAAACTGACAAAGCGTTTGTGGACATTCAGGATAATCTGACTTTTTTAACCGACAACAGTTTTATCTGGACTAGTGAAAAAGGCGGCTTTAACCATATTTATCATTATTCAAAAGAAGGCAAACTCATCAACCAGGTTACAAAAGGAAACTGGGAAGTCACTAATTTCTTTGGCATCAATGAAAAAAGCAACACCATTTATTATCAATCGGTTGAAGATGGCTCCATCAACAGAACTATTTATTCCATCAAACTAAACGGAACAGCCAAAAAGCGATTGACAAATGCTTCGGGAACAAATCAAGCATCGTTCAGTAAAAATTTCAACTACTTTATCAATACTTTTTCTGATGCCAATACGCCGCCTGTTTACACGCTTCATCAAAGCAATGGGAATCAGCTGAAAGAAATTTTAAACAACAGCAAACTTTCTCAAAAATTAGCCAATTACAACACTTCCAAAAAAGAATTTTTTGTGTTGAACACTAAAAATGGCGATTTCAATGCTTGGATGCTAAAACCTACCTATTTTGACGTGAACAAAAAATACCCGGTTTTTATGACACAATATTCTGGTCCGGGATCACAATCGGTGAGCAATACCTGGAATGCGGCCAACGATTATTGGTATCAGCATTTGGCAGAAAAAGGCTATATCGTTGTTTGTGTTGACGGAAGAGGAACTGGTTATAAAGGCGCCGATTTCAAAAAAATCACCTACAAAGAATTGGGAAAATACGAAGTTGAAGACCAAATTGAATCGGCCAAAGAACTTGGAAAACGATCATATGTTGATGCAAACGAAATCGGAATTTTTGGTTGGAGTTACGGCGGATTTATGTCGGCCAACTGTTTATTTAAAGGAAATGACGTTTTTAAAATGGCCATTGCTGTGGCGCCGGTAACAAGCTGGCGTTTTTACGATTCCATTTATACAGAACGTTATATGCGAACGCCACAGGAGAATCCTAGCGGTTACGATGAAAATTCACCTTTGAATTTTGCCAATTTATTAAAAGGAAATTTCCTTTTGGTTCACGGAAGCGGCGATGACAATGTGCATGTTCAAAACACAATGCGCTTAACAAATGCCTTGGTAGAAGCAAATAAACCTTTTGATTTGGCCATATATCCCGACAGAAATCATGGAATTTACACCGGAAAAAATACAAGGCTTCATTTATACGAAAAAATGACTAGATTTATCGAAGAAAATTTAATCAGAAAAACAATAAATACTGAACTTTAATTAACCAAAACTAATTTTAAATTTTTTAACCTAAAACAATTATTATGGCTGACAAAACAATAAAAGAAGGACATCCAAAAGCGCTCTATACGCTGTTTGCAACCGAAATGTGGGAACGTTTCAGTTACTATGGAATGCGTGCGTTATTAACGCTTTATCTTACCGCAGAATTAGCAAACGGAGGATTTGGATTAAACAGAGAAGAATCATTGGCAATTTACGCCATATTTACAGGTTTGGTTTATTTAACGCCAATTTTAGGCGGTTGGGTGGCCGATAGTTTTTTAGGAAAACGAAAAACAGTTTACATTGGAGGTTTGGTAATGGCTGTTGGACAGTCTTTGTTAGCTGCCAGTGCCTTTTTGGTAAGTTCTGTAGATGCTGAAACGCGTCTTTTTATGTTTAACTTTGGTTTAGGCGTACTTATTATCGGTAACGGATTTTTTAAACCAAATATTTCAACCATTGTAGGTGAATTTTACGAGGATAACGATCCTAGAAAAGACTCTGCGTTCAATATTTTCTATATGGGAATAAACCTTGGCGCAATTTTAGGGCCATTTATCGCAGGTGCTTTAGGCGAAAACGTTTCTTGGGGTTACGGTTACTTAGCGGCTTCAGTAGGTATGATTGTTGGAGTTTTATGGTTAAAATTTAATGAACGCGATCTTGAACAAAAAGGACTTCCACCTAATTCACCAGCTGATAAATTTATTTTGGACGGAAAAGACTGGCGCGATATAATTACCTACTCCATTGCTTTGGTGTTGGCAACTTTAGCCATTATTTTTGTTTGGAGAATGTTGCCTGATAACGTAACAAGCATTATTACTTATCTTGGATTTGCAGCTTTGGTACTTGGATTAGGGTATACCATTAATAAAGGAACAAACGGCTCTGCGGAATGGACGCGTATGATTGTTATTTTGGTGCTTGCATTTTTCAACATTGCTTTTTGGGCAGGATTTGAACAAGCCGGTGGTACGATGAACTTGTTTGCGAAAGAAAATACAGACCGACTTTTATTTGGTTGGGAAGTTCCGGCGTCTTGGTATCAAAATATCAATCCGCTTGCAATATTAATTTTTGCCCCAATATTTTCAGTGATGTGGCTTAAATTGGATGCGATGAAATTTAACCCAAGAACACCGTTAAAATTTGCTATCGGATTGTTTTTAGGTGCTTTGGCATTTTTTATCATGACACAGGCAAGCAACGCCGCAGATGGAGGGAATTTAGTTTCACCTTGGTGGTTGGTTGTAGTTTATCTTGTTTTAACCTTTGGTGAATTGATGTTATCGCCTATCGGACTATCGATGATTACCAAATTAGCACCGAAAAAATTGGTTTCGGTGGTTATGGGATTGTGGATGGCGAGTTTTGCGGCAGGTAACTATTTAGCTGGGATGCTGGAAAGCATTTTACAAAAATATGATTTCGCATTGTACCCTTTTATTACCGGGTTAATGTTAGCTTCAGGAGTTTGCCTGTTGCTATTGTCTCCATTCTTAAACAAAGCGATGAAAGGAATTCACTAATATATGATTACAAATCAATTATTTTAATAAAAAAGCTCAGATAATTTATTGTCTGGGCTTTTTTGTGTTTAACAATAACCATTTAAAATCTCTAAAATGAGTATAGAAAAAAAATCGTTTTTCGGCGTTATGAAATCCTACAACAGCAACTTTTGGGTTGCCAGTATCATGGAACTATTTGAACGTTGGGCCTGGTATGGAATGTTTGCCGTTTTGGCACTTTATTTAACCGGCTCTACTGATGAAGGCGCTTTGGGGTTTTCACATATTGAGAAAGGCCAGATAATGGGAGTTGTTACGGCAATTTTATATTTTCTGCCAATTATTACAGGCGTGATTGCCGACAAAATTGGATACAAACTTTCCTTAACGATAGCCTATGTTTTATTGGGTACCGGCTATTATTTTATGGGAGAAGTCACCAGTTTCACTACTGTATTTTTAGTATTTTTATGGGTTGCTTTAGGCGCTGCAATGTTTAAACCTGTGGCCTCTGCCATAATTACAAAAAACACCGACAAATCAAATTCTACTTTAGGTTTTGGAATTTTTTATATGATGGTGAATATTGGCGGATTTATAGGTCCTGCATTTTCTTCAACTTTAAGAACGCAATTCGGTTGGAAAATAGTTTTTCTGCAAGCCGCAATTGTCATTGGAATAAATCTTGTTATTTTATTACTATTCTTCAGGGAAGGTGAAAGAATTAGAAAAGAAGAATCTATTGGAGAAGCTGTACAGAGTTCCATAAAAAATATTTGGGAAGCTGTTAAAGACACTCGTCTTTCTGTTTTATTGGTTATTATGATTGGCTTTTGGACGATGTTTAACCAGTTATTTTATACGCTTCCTACTTTTATTGAAGATTGGGTAAACACAAGAGCATTGCATGATTCCATTGCGCAAGTTTCTCCTTGGCTAGCAAGTTTTATGAGCGGCGGCGGAGATTCTGTGAACCCTGAAATGTTGATCAACATTGATGCCGGCGCCATTATTTTATTTCAATTGATGGTTTCTTATTTTGTGTTAAAAATGCGACACGTAAGTGCCATGATTACAGGTTTTATTATTGCTTCCATTGGTATTGGAATTACATTTTACACAGGAAACGGATTGTTCACCATTTTAGGGATTGTGATTTTTGCAGTAGGTGAAATGATGACAAATCCAACATTTTCTTCATTTATCGCCTTAATTTCTCCAAAAGGGAAAGAAGCTTTGTATATGGGAACCTATTTTTTACCCATCTTTTTAGGAAATTTTATCACCACCTTTATCTCCGGAAACTTATACCAAGCCTGGTCCGATAAATTGAGTTTGCTTCAAACAGAAATGGCAAAAAGATCCATTGATATGCCTGAAGTAACAAAAGAATTTTCAAAAAATGATTATTTTACATCGGCTTCAGAAAAATTGGGAATGACACAAAATGAAATGACGCAATTCATTTGGGACACCTATAATCCAAACAAAATTTGGTATGTTATTGTTGCCATTGGAATCGTTACCATTATCGCATTAACCGTTTATGACCGATTGGTTATTCGACCAAAAGAGGCCAATGAACTATAATTTTTAATTACCTAAAAACGCTTCTTAGTTTAGAAGCGTTTTTTTAAATTGCAAACTTTATTAAACGCATAAAAAATACTTATGGACAATTCAAGAAACGACTTTTTTAAAACACAGGTTTTAGGGCATCCGGCCGGACTTTTCGTGTTGTTTTTTACAGAAATGTGGGAACGATTTTCATTTTATGGAATGCGCGCCTTATTGGTGCTATTTTTAGTAAGCGCTTTAGGAATTGGCGGATGGGATTGGCCTCGTGAAAATGCGTTGGCATTGTATGGAACTTACCTCGCCTTATTATATTTAACACCAATCATAGGCGGAACCTTGGCCGACAAATACTTAGGAAACAGACGTGCAATTGTTATTGGTGCTGTTATAATGACACTTGGTCATGCAAGTATGGCCATTGAATCGAACCCGTTTTTTTTATATACAGGTTTGGGCTTATTGGTTATTGGAACAGGTTTTTTTAAGCCGAATATGACTTCTTTCATTTCTGTGCTTTACAAAGATTTTCCGGAGAAAAAAGATGGCGCTTACACCATTTTTTATATGGGCGTAAATGCAGGTGCCTTTTTAGGAATTATGCTTTGCGGCTATATGGGAGAAATGCTTGGCTGGAGCTGGGGTTTTGGTTTGGCAGGAATTTTTATGCTGTTGGGCTTGCTGCAATTTACCTTAGCTCAGAATATTTTTGGTGAAGTTGGAAAAAAACCAAATAAAGAAGATAAAACCATTAAAATTGATGAAAAAACAGAAGTTGAAGATCAGTTAAATCCATTTACGTTAATAGACAGGATTTTAATTATTATTGTTGCCGTTGCCGGTTTAACCTGGGTTATAAACGATCCTTTGTCTAAAATTGGAGCGGTTAACTTTTTAGAATTTGGCGGAACAGATTATTCAAGTGCCACCATCATTATTACGCTGCTGTTATTTATTTACCTTTTGGGATCAAGAATTGTAAGATACAGTCCCGTTACCAGAGATAAAATGTTTGCAGTGGTTATTTTTGCCTTTTTCATTATTTTCTTTTGGGCTTCCTTTGAACAGGCAGGCGGTTCTATGAGTATTTTCGCAAAAGATTATACTAGCAGAATCTTATCGGGAAATTCAGCGATGATTTTTAATGTTGTGGATGTAATCATCACCATTGTTCCTGTTGCAATTATTACCTGGGTATTGTTTTTATTGTTCAAACAAACCTTTAAAAAATATTTATGGTCAAATTTAGTATTAGGATTTAGTTTCATCATCATTTGGGGATTGATTATTTGGAAAGTAAACACAAACTTCAGTACCTATTCTTATGAAATAAGCTATCAAACCTATCGCATTACAGAAACCAATGATAAAGGCGAAGCAACTGTAAAAGATTTCCCTATAACTGCAGCAACCGTTATTCCTGAAAATGCCGTTTTGGTAGACAATACAACCGTAATTAGAGTTGCTAACGATTTTGTTGAAAACGATAAAATAGCCATTATTGATATCGATAAAAAAGGAACAAATTACAAATATTTAACCACCCAACAGGCCAATTTAATCAACACTAATATTGAGGCAACCGTTGTGGCAAAAAAAGAAAATGAAATACAAATTCCTGCAACGTGGTTTTTAATTTTAAACTCTTTGTTTATTATTGCATTAGCACCATTATTTTCTAAATGGTGGGAAAGTAAATACAATCCGAAACCGGCAAATAAATATGCCATTGGCTTGTTTTTCTTGGGAATTGGCTTCGCATTTTTGGCTTATGGCGCAGCTGGAATTCCGCAAGGTGCCAAAACAGCATCAGTAAGCATTATTTGGCTTATACTCGCTTATTTATTTCATACGTTGGGAGAACTTTGTGTGTCACCTGTTGGACTTTCATACGTGAGTAAATTGGTGCCGGCGAGAATGATTGCTTTTATGTTTGGTGTTTGGTATTTGGCATTGGCCATTGGGAACAAAACCTCGGGGCAAATGGGTGCGATGATTGACGTTATTACGGAGAAATATGACATTTCAACTTTCTTTTTGATATTCACTTTTGTACCAATTATAATTGGTCTTATTGCGTTATCGTTAAATCCGGTTTTGAAAAAATTAATGCACGGTGTAAAATAAATCTGAAAAACTTTGTAAATTTGGCAACATTATTGCGTCAAACGCTAATAGTAATAAAATTAATGAAGATGAAACGAGCCATAATAAATTTTGATACACACAAAAATGATTAATGGCGAACAGCAGCTGTACCAATAAAAAATAAATAATAAACAGATGAAAAAAATACTTATTTTAACAATTACATTATTCAGCTTGTCAGTATCTGCGCAAGGAATAAAGTGGATGAGTTTTGAAGAAGCTATTGAAGCCCAGAAAGTTACGCCTAAAAAAATATTTGTAGATGCGTATACCGTTTGGTGCGGACCTTGTAAATTGTTGGATAAAAACACTTTTTCCAATCCCGATTTAATCGCTTATATGAACGAAAACTATTACTCGATTAAATTTAATGCTGAAGGCAATGAAACTGTTAATTTTAAAGGCAAAAAATATACCAATCCTGGTTTTAACCCAAATTCAAATGGCAGAAACAGTTCGCATGAATTATCGGTATATTTTGGCGTAAGGGCGTATCCTACTTTATTATTTTTAGATGAAGAAGCTAATTTTATTACGCCGCTAACGGGTTACAGAACCCCAACGCAATTGGAACTTTATTTGAAGATGTTTAAAAATGACGATTATAAAAAATTAAAAACGCAGGAAGAATTCAATGCGTATTCCTCTAATTTTAAGTATTCATTTAAGGAATAATTATTTATTTTTTAATAACAAAAGCTCCTTTTTGCAACGTGTTGTGAAAAGGAGTTTTAGTTTTCAAGCACGTTTCTTCCCAATCTTTCAAATAACTTTTATAGTTTGTTCCATCCGCAATAATAATTTTCGGATTCAAATATTTCAATAACCTTTCCAGATTTATTTTTGGTGATTGTCGTAAAATCACAATCGTTGGTTTCACAGAATTTAGCTTGTAAATCCCCAAACTATCAACAATTAAAATAGTTTCATCGTTTAAATGATACAGAGTTTTTATTTTTTCTGAAGGCAGCATATCATCCAATCCAGCTCCAACCAAATAGGCCATTTTAAAATTAGCGATGTTTTTTAAGGAATCTGCCGAAGTATCGAAACGAATCGTATTTCCTGTTCTTTTTCCGATTGTACTAGCCTTGCTTTCATTAAAAACAATAAATTCATTGGTCGATTGTTGCCTGTATTTTTCATAAATAACAACCGTTTGAAGCAATACCATTGAAATTAAAACCAATGCAAATCGGTAAAAAAAATTTTTCTCTGTCCATTTTAACCCAAAAAATAAAAGTGCGTAAAGGGCAACCATCAACAAAAAAGACATCGAAATTTGTTGTATGATGAAATATTCCTGATTTGCAACCCAGGCCACAAAATAATTCATTTGCCGAATAACAAAAATAAAGGCATCAACCAAAAATTTTGGTGCTATTTGAAAAACCGACAAAATGATGATGAGAATTCCGGCAGATAAAATTATTCCCAAAAACGGAATGATCACCAAATTCGACACAAAAAACAATCCGGGAAATTGATGAAAATAGTACAAACTTAAAGGCAAAACGCCGATTTGAGCAGCTGATGAAACCGTTAACAGTTGCCAAATTTTATCTAAGAGCCAAAATTTAGGTTTCCATAATTTGTACAATTTTGGCTGAATCCACACAATGGAGAAAACTGCCAGATAGCTTAACTGAAATCCGACTTCAAACAAATAATACGGATTAAACAGCAGCAAGAAAAACATAGAAATAACCAAATTTTTATACACGTTTGATGGCCGGTTCACGTACATTCCAAATGCAATTGCGGTAAACATCGCTACTGCCCTAACCACCGACGCAGACAAACCGGCAATGATAGCGTACATCCACAAAATAACTATAATAAGTGCAGTAGCCGTCATTTTTCCGTGTTTAAAATAATGCAACGGCTTAAAAGCTGCTGTTAAAATAAGCAATATAATCCCGATATGTAATCCGGATATCGCTAAAATATGAATGGCTCCGGCACCAATATAACTTTGTTGCAATTCACTTGTTAAGTGTTGCCGCTGTCCCAAAAGCAATGCATTCACCACCGCCAACTCGTTGTTCTTAAATCCGTAATAAATTAATGCAACATTGATCTTTTCTCTAATGTTGGCCGCAATTCCTTTTATGGTTTGATTGGCGTTCGGAAACCTTAAAAATTGGGAATTTTCTCCTTGAATTTGATGGTGAATTTGTTGCTGCCGTAAATATTTTTTGTAGTTAAAACCATAAGGATTTATTGGTTCCGAAATTTCTGTGAAAACCATTTTAACCGCCAAGCGATCATCAACCCTAAGTTTGCTAAATGCGCTGTCTTTTTTAATGTTGACCAATATTTTACCTGCAGATTTTTTGCCGTGTAGTTGTGTTACTTTCGCTTCGTATTTGTCGTAGTACGTTGTGGATTTCAGGACGCTTTCAATTAAAATTAATCCTGCTGTTGGATTTTCATCAGAAAAATGAATTGATTTTGAATAATGCTTTTTATGGTTTAGCTGATTTTTAAATGTAATGGCACCCAAACCTATGAAAAAGGAAAGCAAAAAACCCAATAAGGGAAATAAAAACGGGGTTTGAAATTGTTTGTTTGCGTAAAAATAAACAAATGTAAATAATAGGATTGATATCCCAAAAACAAACGCCAAATACATAGGCTGAATGCTGAAATAATTTCCAGTAAGAATTCCGACTATCAAAAAGAAGGTAAGTTGAACCGGTATAAATTTCAAAAACTTTATCATAGCAGGATAAAGTTAATCAAAAAACAATAAGATTTGAAAATTTATGATAGTATTTTTTAAACCAAAATTCTGGTAACAATTGTTACAGACTGATTTTTATCACTATTGACCGCTTTCTTTAAGGGTAATTTTGAACGATTTATAAAATTTATATTATGAAAAATATCTTTATCAGCCTTCTTTTTATTTTAATTTTTAGCACTGGTTCCTTTGGACAAAATTTGTCGCCCTATCTTAAAATTGGTGAAACAACCGAAAGCATGCAACAGGCATCGGAAAAAATTACCAAAGTATTACAAAACAATTCTTTTACAATTTTAGGGACTTACAATCCATCAAACAAAAGCACCTTAAAAGTGATTGCTTTTACAAGAACAGATTTGAAAAACACAGTTGTAAAAGTTACCGACAGGGGTGCACTTGCTGCAGTATTTAAAGTTGGTTTGGTTGAAAAAAACGGAAAAGTAACTATGTCATATACCAATCCGGAATATCTTTTAAGAGCTTATTTGGGCGACAATTACAATACCTATAAAACCACATTCCAAAAATTTGACACCGATTTAAAAACTACTTTTTCAACACTTGGCACAGCGTTTAAGCCATTTGGAGGCACTGTAAAGACAGAAAATTTAAAAAAATATCATTATAAAATAATGATGCCATACTTTACCGATGCTGTTACGCTTAATGAATTTTCATCTTTTGAACAAGGTATGAAAACAATAGAAGCCAATTTAAAAGCCAAAAAAGGAGCAACCGTTTTGGTTTATAAACTGGTTTATGAAAAAGAAAATGTCGCAGTTTTTGGTATTGGACTTCAAGACAAAGCAAAAGGAGAATCACATTTTTTGCCCATTATTGGTGAAGATAATGTAGCTGCCATGCCTTATGAAATTATTCTACAGGGTAAAAAAGCTACAATGTTGCCTGGAAAATACAGATTGGCGGTAAGCTGGCCTGAATTAAGTATGGGAACTTTTATGAAAATTGTGAGCACTCCGGGAAATATTGAAGATACTTTGAAAGCTGTTTGTAAATAACTTTTATAAAGCCTTAAAAAATAAAATCGCTGGAATATTCATTTATTTCAGCGATTTTTCTATGATTAATTCTGCCACTTTTTTAGAAGCGCCTTTGCCTCCAAGTTTTTTCTCCAAATCGTAATAATCTATAAACATCAAAGCGCGTTGGTAACCATCAATGATTTTATGCAGTTCTTTCTCTAAATTTTGTTCGTTAAAATCGTCCTGAATCAATTCTTTAACCACCTCTTTGTCCATAATAAGATTAACCAGTGAAATAAATTTCAATTTCACCAAACGTTTGCCAATTTGGTAGGATATATTGCTGGTTTTGTAGCAAACAATTTGCGGTATTTTAAACAAAGCTGTTTCCAAAGTTGCCGTTCCGGAAGTTACGATGGCAGCATAGGAAACCGACAGCAAATCGTAGGTTTTGTTGGGTACAAATTTAACATTGTCTTTGGTGATAAACTGCTGGTAAAATTCAAAATCCTGACTGGGAGCACCGGCAATCACAAACTGAAAATCGGGGAATTTTTCTACGATGTTTAACATTATGGAAAGCATTTTTTTAATTTCCTGCTTTCTGCTTCCGGGCAATAATGCAACAATGGGTTTGCTGGTGAGCTGGTGCATTTCCCTAAACGTATTTTCATCAATTTGGGTTCTGTCGGCAATGGCATCTATTAACGGATGGCCCACAAAATGCACCGGAAAATGGTGTTTTTTCTCGTAAAAATCCTTTTCAAAAGGCAAAATTACATACATTTCATCCACATCGCGTTTAATCATTTTGATACGACTTTCCTTCCACGCCCAAATTTGCGGAGAAATATAATAATTCACTTTGATGCCGGCTTTTTTTGCAAATTCACCAATTCGCATATTAAATCCGGGATAATCTATCAGGATTAAAACATCAGGTTTAAAATTTAATAGATCTCTTTTGCAAACACTTATATTTTTGAAAATTTCCCTCAAATTCATAAAAACTTCGGCAAACCCCATAAACGCCAAATCGCGATAATGTTTTACCATAGTACCACCAACCTGTTGCATTAAATCGCCTCCCCAAAATCTAATTTCGGCAGAAGGATCTTGGTCGATCAATGCTTTCATTAAATTGGAACCATGCAAATCTCCCGAAGCCTCGCCAGCGATAATGTAATACTTCATTTGGTAATTACTTTTTAAATAATGTTAACAATAAAACAATAAAAGCGATTAAAAAAGTTTCCATAATAACGCCTCTTGCCCTGTAAATTTGTTTCTTTTTTAAAAAAACAAAAAACACAAAAAAGTTTGCTATGGCGCCCAATACCAAAATTTTTCCTTCTAAATTTCCTTCTTTTATGCGTACCAAACTTTCTTCAAAATCTAAAGGCGAAAAGAATTCAATAAACAGAAAACAACCAAATGAAGTTGCCACCAAAGCAACCAAAAAACCTATAAGTATTTCCTTTTTCATCTTTTTCTATATTTAAGTTACCAAATTACAAATTCCATCCGTTTAATTTTTGCAAAAAATGATGCGCAGTTAAATCGAATTGAACAGGAACAACCGATACGTAATTGTTTGCAAGCGCCCACTCATCGGTATCCTCGCCCTTGTCCATATTCACAAATTTTCCCGTAAGCCAATAATAAATTTTCCCTTGCGGATTGGTTCGTTTGTCAAATTCTTCAACCCAGTTTGCACGTGCCTGACGGCATATTTTAATGCCGTTAAATTTTTCGCTTTTAGGAAAGTTTACATTAAGCACCACGCCATCTGGCAATCCGTTTTCCAAAACATTCAGGGCTATTTTTTTGATGTGTTCTTTTAAGGGTTCAAAATCGGCATTCCAGGAATAATCGAGCAAAGAAAATCCGATGGCAGGAATTCCTTCCACACCGGCTTCCACAGCGGCACTCATAGTTCCTGAATAAATAACATTAATAGAGGAATTTGACCCATGATTTATACCGGAAACACACAAGTCTGGTCTTCGGTCTAAAATCTCACTTACAGCCAACTTTACGCAATCGGCTGGTGTTCCGGACGATTGGTATTCTTTTTGTGGGCCTTCATCAATTTTTATCAGATCGCAATACAGTGTTTCATTTATGGTAATTGCATGTCCCATTCCGCTTTGCGGACTATCTGGAGCAATCACCACCACATCGCCAATTTCATTCATTACAGAAATTAAGGTTCTAATTCCCGGTGCAGTAATGCCATCATCATTGGTGACTAAAATCAAAGGTCTTTTATTCATCATACGCTTATTAAGTCACAAATTTAGGCTATTTTATTTGCTTACCATAAATTAAAATTTGACATTTTATAAAGTATAATCGTGATATTATTTCTTTAATATTGTTTTCTGCAAAGAAAAATTACCAAAAAAATATTTAAGTGGAAAATCGGAAAATTTTAGTTAAAATAGTTATAAAACCTTATAAGACTTAAGGGAAATTTATAAAAAATGGTTAATTTAGGCGTCTAACTAAAAAATGGCACTATTTTAGTAGTTGCAAAAACATAATAACAAATATTGATTCGACAGATGATGATAAGAAAATTCAAATTCGTATTGCCTTTACTCTTTGTTTTCAGCTTGCTTATAAGTTTTCAAACAAAAGCAAACAACGACCCGAAAGATAAAGTATTATTGACGATTTTAAAATATGTGTTGGTGCAGGGCCATTATGAGCCCCAACAAATTGATGATGCTTTTTCCATAAAAGTTTATGATGAATTTTTAGAAAGATTAGACCCTTCAAAAAGGTATTTTCTGCAATCAGACATTGATGAATTTTCGGCTTTCAGAACAAAAATTGATGACCAAATCAACAATGAGGATCTGTCATTCTTCTTTTTAGTTTATAATCGTTTTATGCAACGAACCGAAGAATCCAAAATCTATTATAAAGAAATTTTAGCGAATAAATTTAATTTTGAGGTGATTGAAACCCTAGAATTAGACCCAGAAAAAGTGCCTTATCCTAAAACTAAAAACGATTTGGCAAACATTTGGAATAAACAATTAAAATACAATGCACTTACACGTTTGTACGACAAAATAAGTGATGAAGAAGATAAATTAACAGCCGACAGCACTTACGTTAAAAAACCTGTAGATGCCCTTGAAATTGAAGTGCGTGAAGCTACATTAACCAGCATGAATGATCTTTATGACCGTATTGATGAGCTTACTTATTCCGATTGGTTTTCAACTTTCGTGAATTGCATTACTGAAACTTTTGACCCGC
>JAWOHJ010000220.1:0-3499 GCA_046485225.1 Lutibacter sp.
CCCAAATTATGCGACAATTTCAAAATCTTCATATGCAACGCATGTTTTGAAGCTTGTTCATTATTCCAGTCCAAATTCACGAAATAAATATTCAGGAGGATGGACAAAGATGAGTCGGCAAATCCAACAAATTCAACATTAAAAGCATCGGTTCTGGTTGAAGGCTCTAATTCAATAATTCTTCTGATACCCTGCACAAAAGCTTCAATTAGCTCGGGCGGAGTATCATAGCGAATGCCTAAATTTGTGGTGTATCGACGGAAAGAGCGTAAACCTTTATTGTTCACCACCATTTCTGCAAGCTGGCTGTTGGGAATCTGGAAAATTGTGGTATCTGCAGCCCTCACGGTGGTTGACCTAAAACCAACAGTTTCAACAGTACCAATTACGGTTCCGGCTTCAATCCAATCACCAATGTGAAATGGCTTGTCCACAAAAATCATAATAGTTCCTATAAAGTTTTTCACTGTATCCTGTGAAGCCAATGCGATCGCAATACCACCAATGGATGCACCTGCAATAACGGTTACCGGATCAACACCAAAAAGCGTTAATAGTTTAAGCAGTCCGGCAAATATGACGATTCCCATTAAGAAATTTCGCAACACTGGTACCAGTTGATCATCCAATTTCGAAACGGTAGATTCGGCGAATTTGCTATAAATGCTCATAATTACCAAAACCAATTTCATGAATACATAAATCCAAAAAACAATCACCATAATGTTTATGGCTAAAAGCAGAAAGTTATTTACATCAATATGCAGCACCAACGATGGCAATCTGTTTTTGATAAATGCCATTAAAATCAATAAAACAACCGGACGTGTTAATTTTTTCAATGAGGTTTTAATCTCCTCATTTGATATGTTAATGATTAAATTCTGAATTTTATTTAAAATAAAATAAACAATCTTTCGCAACACATAAAACAAACCAGTACTGATAATCAGCAAAATTAGCAACCCAAAGTACTGCCAAAGTTCAATATTAAAAAGTTTTCTGTGTCCAACTTCAGGGATCATTTCCTGTAATTTTTCAGAATACCAAGGATACATCAAATCATAAATTTCCAAAACTTTACCGGAAGTTTCTTTGGAATAATACCAACTGTCTTCAATTTTTTCCAAATATATTTCCGGCATTTTGTTTGGAAATAAAAGGTATTGATTTCCACTTTTGGTAATCGTGGTATCTGAATATATGCTATCGGTCGGCACTTTGCTAAAATCGACTTTAAGTCCTTTAGCATCCATGATTGTTTTTAGTTTGACTGCAATTTCCTGTGCTTGGATGCCATCATAACCATAAATTGTAGCGGCAGCTTTTTGAGGCACATAGGAGTTGGAATTTAAAAAATATAAATGGGTTGAAATGGTTGCGTTTGGATTGCTTAAATCGACTTTAACTTTGTTTTGGGCAATTAAAGAAGTTGAAAACAACAAAAAAAGCAGCAATAATTTTTTCATTATTTATTTATTTAAAGTATTAACAAATTTAGGAATTAAATAGAAATCCTAAATTTTTGATACCAAATTATTTTGTTTTATTTTTTTTGAAAAATTTCCCTTTGGCTGCTGATTTAAAGGGAACGGTGTCATTAAAAGTGTTTTTGGCCGGTGCATTTTTGTTTTTTCGCCAGCTGTTATTCTCAGGTAACAATTTTTGCAGCAAATCTGTTCGGCCAACTTTTGTGAGGGTATTTCTGATCCATTGCTGATTTTCCTTTTTATACCAGAAGAAAAATCGATGTTGTTCGTCTTTTTCTTGTTTGGTTCTTGGCGTTTTTGTTGGTTTCATCGTATAAGGATGATAACCGCTATAATAAATAACTGTAGCAACTGTCATTGGCGTTGGCGTAAAACCCTGAACCTGTTCCAATTGAAAGCCCATGTCTTTGGTTTCTGCAGCCAAATTTGCCATATCTTCCAATTCACAAGCCGGATGACTGGAAATAAAGTAGGGAATCAATTGCAGATTTAGTTTTTTACGAATATTTATGGCATCAAAACGCTCTTTAAACTTATGGAAATAAGTAAAAGACGGTTTACGCATCAATTTCAACACATTGTCTGACGTATGCTCCGGCGCCACTTTCAATCGGCCGGAAACATGGTTTGTCATCACTTCTTCCGTATAAGCGTCTAATTCTTTTGGATCGGCTAATTTGTTGAATTCTGGCACCAACAAATCATGTCGAATTCCGCTTCCTATAAACGATTTTTTTACTTTCGGATGCTTATCAACAGCCTTATAAAGTTCTGTTAAAGGTTTGTGTGATGTGTCTAAATTATGACAAATCACTGGAGAAATACAAGAAGGCGAAACACATCTGTCGCAAATTTCCTGCACTTTTCCTTTCATTTTGTACATATTTGCTGATGGACCGCCAATATCCGACAAATAGCCTTTAAAATCGGGCATGTTCGCAACTTTGTCCACTTCTTTTAAAATAGACTCCTGACTTCTGCTGGCAATAAATTTTCCCTGATGTGCCGAAATGGTACAAAAACTGCAGCCGCCAAAACAACCACGATGGATATTAATGGAAAATTTAATCATTTCAAACGCGGGAATTGGTCCGCGTAAATTGTATTTAGGATGCGGCAAGCGCGTATAAGGCAAATCGAAAGAAGCATCAA
The DNA here is from genome assembly GCA_046485225.1 of Lutibacter sp. Taxonomy (GTDB): domain Bacteria; phylum Bacteroidota; class Bacteroidia; order Flavobacteriales; family Flavobacteriaceae; genus Lutibacter. The sequence continues at coordinate 2,643 of JAWOHJ010000220.1, forward strand.
TTTCAGCTTCTGTCATGGTTTCATAAGGCGGATTAATGATCAACGTATAGTCGTTCACTTCTTGCAAAATACGGTTTGCGTGCAGTTTATTGGATTCCTGTTCAATCACTTTAAAATTTGCAGCATAGGATTTTTTATCCTTTAAACAAATTTTATGTGAATTGATGGTTACATCTTCCCAGTTTTTATTTTTAGGAATTTCATCGTTTTTATCAACCAAAAAAGCGGTTTGTTTTACCGTTCTGATGCTTGAAAAAGGCACGCCTTTCTTTAATAAATTCACAATTTCGTGCAACGGTTGTTCGCCCATTCCATAAACCAGCAAATCGGCTTTTGAATCGATTAAAATGGTTGGTTTTAAAGTATCGCTCCAATAATCGTAATGCGTAACTCTTCTAAGTGAAGCTTCAATTCCGCCAATTAAAACCGGAACTTCAGGAAATTTTTCCTTTAAAATTGTTGAATAAACCGTGGTGGCATAATCGGGCCTGAAACCTTTATCTCCGTTTGGCGTATAAGCATCATTGTCGCGTTTTCTTTTGCTGGCGGTGTAATTGCTCACCATTGGATCCATGCAACCGCCGGTAACTGCAAAAAACAATTTTGGCGCACCCAATTTGGTGAAATCCTGCAAATTATCGTGCACGCTCGGTTGTGGCACAATTGCAACTCTTAGTCCGTAACTTTCCAAAAGGCGGCCAATCACAGCCGCGCCAAACGCAGGATGATCCACATAGGCATCGCCTGTAAATAATATTACATCAAGTTCATCCCAACCTCTGAGTTTCACCTCTTTGTTAGTGGTAGGCAACCAATCTGAAAGTTTATTCATCATATTTTGCAAAAATACGCTAAAA
>JAWOHJ010000223.1:0-4269 GCA_046485225.1 Lutibacter sp.
AAATTTTTATGCTTATTTTTACGCTATGAATGAGCCATTAGCCGAACGCATACGTCCGAAAACCTTAGATGATTACATTAGCCAGCAACATTTGGTGGGTAAAACCGGCGCGTTGACCGAGCATATTAAGCGTGGCATTATTCCGTCTTTGATTTTTTGGGGACCGCCGGGAATTGGGAAAACCACGCTTGCCAATATCATTGCAAAGGAATCCAAAAGGCCTTTTTATACGCTGAGCGCCATAAGTTCGGGCGTTAAAGATGTACGCGAAATTATTGAAAAAGCCAAGCAAAGCGGCGGATTGTTCACCGAAAAAAACCCGATTTTATTTATTGATGAGATTCACCGTTTCAGCAAATCGCAACAGGATTCGTTGCTGGGCGCTGTGGAAAAAGGCTGGGTAACGTTGATTGGCGCAACTACCGAAAATCCGAGTTTTGAAGTGATTCCCGCTTTGTTGTCGCGTTGCCAAGTTTATGTGTTGAATTCTTTCAGCAAAAAAGATTTGGAAGATTTACTGCAACGTGCTTTAAAAGAAGACGCTTATATTTCCAAAAAAAATATTATTGTTGAAGAAACCGAAGCTTTGTTGCGGGTTTCGGGAGGCGATGCGCGAAAATTATTGAATATTTTTGAATTGGTTGTAAACACCGAAAAAGAGCCGATAAGAATCACCAATGAACTGGTGCTTTCAAAAATTCAAAAAAACACAGTGTTGTATGACAAAGCCGGCGAACAACATTATGACATTGTTTCGGCCTTTATAAAATCTATCCGCGGAAGTGATCCAAATGCGGCCGTTTACTGGCTAGCGCGAATGATTGAAGGCGGCGAGGACGCAAAATTCATTGCGCGAAGAATGCTGATTTTGGCTTCGGAGGACATAGGAAATGCGAATCCGACTGCTCTGATTTTGGCCAATAACACTTTTCAGGCGGTGAATATTATCGGTTTTCCAGAATCACGAATTATTTTGAGCCAGTGCGCCGTTTATTTGGCGAGTTCTGCAAAAAGCAACGCCTCTTATGAAGCCATAGGAAAAGCGCAAAGCATTGTAAAAGAAACGGGAGATTTATCGGTTCCGCTGCATTTAAGAAATGCGCCAACCAAGCTGATGAAAGAATTGGATTACGGCAAAAACTATAAATATGCCCACAGTTTTGAAAATAATTTTGCAGAGCAGGAATTTTTGCCTGATGAAATAAAAAACACCAAAATATACGAACCCGGCAACAATGCACGCGAAAATACCATCAGGGATTTTTTGAAGAAATTGTGGAAAGGGAAATATGGTTATTAATTTCCTATCCCCGCCTCCCCCGTTCTAATCCCGATAGATATCGAGACGGGACAGGCATTTCCTAAGGAAAGGGAGTTTGATTTGATATTTATAAAATATTTAGTTTTTTAATACAATTGGCAGCGTAAACTCCGTTGAAACCGGAATCGCTCTTTTTATTGCCGGCTGCAAGGTTGGTAAATTTTGAAGACTTACTTTTACAATGCTGTCAAATTGAGGGATTAACTCGCTTATTTTAGCTGATTTTTGAGTATTCGACAACGTTGTTTTTCCAAAAGCATCAATTTTTAATTTCACCAAAATAGTGTCGTTAATGCTATCCTTAACACTGAATTCAAATTCTTTTAAAGATGCGTAAATATGTTGGGACATTTCCATTTGGAAGCAAATCTGTTGCTTTTCTTTGGAAGGAATATCGGCACAATTTGGGAATAGCGGATAAGAATCTACCGAATTAAAATCAACTATCGTGTCAATTTTTGGTATAGGTTCACGTTTCGTTTGCTGCTCAATATAAGAACAGGACAACACCAAAATTGAACAAATTAATAGGGTAAATAATTGTTTTAACATCACTGTTTATTTCAAAAAGTGAAAATACAACATTTTCTGTTAGTCAACAATTTCACCTTCAATAAAGTATTGTTTTTTTATTTCTATAATTCTGCTTTCAACAAAAGCTGTCATAACATTATCGCTGCTGTTAAATTTTTCAGCATAGCTTTTATAATGTTTTAATGCAATTTTTTTATCTTTAAAATAGGCGTCTGAAGTTACGGCCAACTCGAATAATGCTTTATAATTCTTATAATTATTTTTGTGGGATTTCTCAAAATTTTCAATGGCCGCCTGTAAATTATCCGCTTCTTTTGAAATAATTCCGAGCAAATAGTATTGTTTATCTATATCTGGTTTTACACTTGATATTGATCGGTGTAAATAAAACGTCGCCATTTTATTGTCCTTTTTATCATAATACAAACTGGCCAAACGATATAGGATTTGAGAATTATCAGGATCAAGATTTATAGCATTTCTAAAATATTTTTCAGCGAGTTCAAAATCTTGTAAATTATAATAACACATACCAAACATTTCATAGATTTGGACAGATACAAAATTTAAACTGTCTAATTTTTTCAAATAGATTAATGCACCATTAAAATCCTTTAAAAAATACAGCTCATTGGCTTTTAACTGATTAAAATTTAAATTATTAGGATCTATTTTTAAACCTTTATCAATAAATAAAGAAGTAGAGTCTTTAAACTTCAGTGACTTAAAAAATTGTGCCAATCCAAGAATACTTTTAATATGCAGCGTGTCTAAATTATAGGCGTCCAAATAACGCTGCCCCATTTCTGAATGTTTATTTTGTTTATTTTGTTTTTCTAAAGATTCAGCCAATTGATATGGATAATTAGGATTAACTGTATCTTTTTTCATTAAATAACGATATATTTTTTCTGCTTTTTCTGCTTGGTTTAGTGACAAATATAACCTACCCAAACTATTGGCAACCAATAAATTTGAAGTGTCTTTTTCGATGAGTGATTCATATGTGTCAACAGCTTTTGATGTAAATCCAGTTGACACAAACAATTGGGCCAGTTTTACTTTTATCGATTCATTGGTGCCAAATTCCAATGCTTTGTTTAAACATTCCAAAGCTTTGGTATCACTACCAATTGATTGATAAATACCAGCCGATTTTTCAAATATCAAAAAAGTTTTTGGCTCTGTGTTCTCTAACAAGGTCAGCGCCTTTTGATAATTTCCTTCCGCCAACAAACTATCCACAACCACAAAAACCGAAGATTGCGCTTCGGTTTTGAGTATTGTAAATAATAAACTAATTACAATAAAAATCTTTTTCATAACATTTTTTATTTATTCTACTTTAAAAGCAATGGGTAAAGCATATTTTACGCCAACTGCATCTCCTTTGTGTTTACCTGGTTTCATTTTAGGAAGCAAATTTATCACTCGTGTTGCTTCATCTGCTATACTTTGGTGTGGTCCTCTTGCTTGCACATTAGTAATATTTCCTTCTTTGTCAATTTTAAACATCACAAAAACCTTCTTTAATCCCGGTAGTAATCCAAGCCCTTCAGTCAATTTCGCATTAAAATTAGCACTTACAAAATTTGTGATTTTTTCTTGCAAACAAGTTTTTAATTCTGCCTCAGTTCCTTCACAACCAGGAAACACGGGAACATTTTCAATCATTGCAAATGGAACATCTTCACCTTTCACATATTCCCATTCAACTTTGTTATCACCAGTTTCAACGGCATAACGTTTTACAATCTCGGAGTCAACTTTGTTCGCTCCAACTTTAAAGGCAATTGGTAAAGAATATTTTACATTAACGGTTTTTCCTTTATGTTTTCCGGGAATCATTTTCGGTAAACTTGAGATTACCCTAATTGCTTCTTCTTGTAATTTTATGTGTGCTGCCCTAGCCTGTACATCGGAAATATTTCCTTCCTTATCTATTTTAAACATAACATAGATGCGCTTTACTTCGGCTTTTAAACCCAATCCATCTGCAAGCATCTTTGTGTAACCCGGAAGAATCTTATGAAGCATTGTAGCGACGGTTCGCAGATGATTTACAATTACAATAGCAACACCCATATCACCCGGTAAATTCCTAAGTAATCTTGTATATGCATCTAGACCACCTGCCGAACCGCCCACGCAAACGACAGGAAAGTTTTTTGTATCGCTCTTAGATTTCATTGTCAATCACTCTTTTATCCAGTCCAGATTTTTATTCAGTCGTTTTACCATCGAAGTGTTCGTTGTCCTTCTCCGCATCAGCGGGGGTATGGTGGACAACACCATCACGATGATTCGGCGGTGAATAGATTGTATAAAGCTTCATTGGAACGCTGTCGGTATTGATAATATTGTGATTCATTCCAGCAGGGACGAGCACGGCAAAGCCTGCACTGATCTCCGAG
>JAWOHJ010000255.1:0-8735 GCA_046485225.1 Lutibacter sp.
TCACCATTAAATTACAGCCTCTGATATCCGAATTGTCAAACCTTCCCAAAACTTCGAAAGTACCATCGGGATGCGTTTTCCCCAAATCCTGCGTGGCAATAAAAGAACAGGAATTGACATTAGCCAAATCGATAATGTTGATGCCGCCCGATTTACCTTCCGGCAAAACTGATAAGGCATCTTCTGTATCTCTCGTCAGTATTTTCATCCAGGGCGGACATTCGAAAATTCCGTTTCCTTTGGAATAGGCCTGACTCAACAACTCGGTCATTCCGTATTCCGAATGTATGTTTTCAACGCCAAAACCTTCGCGTAAAATTTGGTGCAAATCTTCTCTAATCAATTCTTTTCTTCTTCCTTTCATGCCGCCGGTTTCCATAACAATGGTGTTCTTTAGGCTAAATTTGTGCTTTTCAACCAAATCCAGCAACGCAAAAGAAACGCCAATCAGCAACACTTTTTCATTATTTTTATCCAAATCAACCAAATTCTTGGCCAATTCTTCTATATTGTTCAAATAGAAACCACTTTTTTCATTTTTTGATTTCAGAATAAAATCGTTCACCATATAAATCAACGAAGAACCATCGCGCTCCAGATAGGATGGCAATAAGGCCAAAACGGTATAATCTTCAATGGCGCCATAAAAATGTTCAAATCCTTTGGTAAAGCTTTCTTCGTAAATAGATAAATCAGTAACAAAATGCTTACTTTGCTCATTTCCTGTGGTTCCGCTGCTTAAAAATATGCGCTGTGCGGTTTCTTTTGAAGAAACAACTTTATGTGATTTAAAGAATTGTATGGGCAAAAAAGGAATTTCCACAATATGTTTAACACTTTGAATATCAATTTTTAAAAGGCTTAAAAATTCCTGATAAACCATGTTGTTTTTAGCCTGAAATTGAAATATCTCAAGCGCTGCTTTTTCGAATTCATCGCTATGATGAAGGTTGAAAACGTTAATTTTTTTCATAAAAATTCGGAAACCCCACAAAAGTAATGTAAATTTACGCAACCTATTATCTTTTTAGGTATCTTATTAACAATTAAAATACTCGTATTTGGGTTTAGATGAACTCATAAAACAGTGTGCTAATAACGATCACAAGGCACAAAAGGAAATTTATCAGCTTTTTGCAGGTAAGTTATTTTCAATATGCCTAAAGTACTCTAAAAACAAACAAGAAGCTCAAGACAATTTTCAAGATGGCTTTATTGTCATCTTTGATAAAATTGGGCAGTTTAATTTTAAAGGTTCGTTTGAAGGCTGGTTAAAGCGGGTAATGATTAACACAGTTTTATTAAAGTACAGAAAGAAAAATGTGTTAAATATTGTGACGGAAGATATTCCTGATGAGGTGATTGTTGACGTTGATGATGATGAAATTTCTTTAGATTTTTTGCTAAATCTAATCAATGAATTGCCCGACAGGTATCGACTGGTTTTTAACCTTTATGCTTTAGATGGTTATTCACATAAAGAGATTTCAGAAATGATGCAAATTGCAGAAGGCACTTCAAAATCAAATTTAGCCAGAGCAAGAGCCATTTTAAAATTGAAAATTGAAACACATCAAAAAGCACAACAATCTATTTAAGTTAAAAGATAATAGTGAAAAATTTAAAAAATATTGACCGATTATTCCATGAGAATTTAAAAGACTTCGAGGTTTCCCCACCTGGTGAAGCATGGGATGCTATTGAAAACAGGTTAATTCCCCGGTCTAAAAAAAGGGTAATTCCGTTTTGGCTAAAACTTTCCAGTATTGCAGCAGTATTTGTGTTGTTATTTAGTGCAGGCACCATCTATTTTCTTCCTAATAATAATTTTTCTAAAAATTTCTTTCATAAACAAAATACCAACAAAGAAATTTCAAAACAAGCAGATTCATCAACTACAAAAACTGTTGAAGAAAAATTAGAGGCGATGCAAAAAGTGGTATCGGCTTTAAGCAAAGAACTTGCAGAAATTGAATATAGCAACCAATTTACGGTAAAGACCGAGGAAAAAACAACAGAACAAACTGCTTTTTCACAAAAATCAGAAAACAACTTCTTATTTAAAGACGCCAAAAATTTGCCGTTATCTAAATTCGCCAACAAAGAAGTTTCTAAAAAAGAAATTGCAGAAAGTAAATTTACGGTAGCCACCATTTTCGCCCCAATTTATTTTAGTTCATTTGGTGATGGCTCAGGAATTGACGCACAGTTTAAAGACAATCCTTCATCAGGTAATTCTTCATTTTCCTATGGCGTAAAAGTGGCCTATCAGCTTACCAACAAATTTAGCTTGCAATCGGGTATTAACCTCATCAATTTAGGCCTAACAACCAATAACATTTATGTTACACCTGGCGTTGCCATTGTAAGTTTTTCAAATTTATCCGCAAATCCGGTATTGTCAAGAAGTGCTGATATTGCAACACTTAAAGATAAGACCATAAATTCTGATGACAATTCAGGCGGAAGCTTGAACCAGGTTTTTGGTTATGTGGAAATTCCTGTTGAGGTAAAATACAGTCTCGCAGACGGAAAATTTGGCGTCAATTTGGTGGGCGGTTTTAGCACACTGCTTTTAAATAAGGACGAAGTTTTTGTGGAAACCAACAGTTTTTCTCAAAGTTTGGGGTCATCAAACAACTTAAGATCTTTAAATTTTAGCGGTAATATCGGATTGGACATCGATTATTCACTTTATAAAAATTTATTCATCAACGTTTCCCCAATGTTCAAAATGCAAACAAACACCTTTTCTAAAAATTCCGGCAGTATTCAGCCTTATTATTTAGGAGTTTATACAGGTTTAAATTATAAGTTTTAGTTGGTTTATTTATTTGGTTGGTTACCAAATATTGAATGAAGAAAGCCGTTTCAAATTTTGAAGCGGCTTTTCTTTTTAGAATATATTTAGGGCGCTCCCCTGCGGGTCAGGCTATCGCTACTCGCATCCCGTAAAAACGGGAGTGCTCAAACAGGCCGCTCTATCCTTAACGCACTCTGAATTAATAATGAATAATTTAGATTGAATTCTAAAATTGGGCGGTATTATTCGTATTTTTACGCCATCTTAAATCAAAAAGAAATTCTTCTTATGGAAATTACAGCAATAGAAAAAACAATACAACAAGCTTTAGAAAAACTAAAGGTTAAAACATTAAATAACGGAACTTCAACAGGTTCAAATTTTTTTGGAGTTGGTGAAATTATGGAATCCTATTCCCCTGTAAACGGTAAACTAATTGGAAAAGTTAGCACAACCACCAAAGATGATTTTGAAAAAGTAATAAAATCAGCAGAAACAGCTTTCGCCACATGGAGAATTAAGCCGGCACCACAACGTGGCGAAATTGTGCGTCAGTTTGGCGAAAAATTGCGCGAATTAAAACAACCTTTGGGCGAACTGGTTTCCTATGAAATGGGAAAATCACTGCAGGAAGGTTTGGGAGAAGTGCAGGAAATGATAGACATTTGTGACTTCGCAGTCGGATTGTCAAGACAATTGCACGGTTTCACCATGCATTCCGAGCGTCCGGGACACAGAATGTACGACCAATATCATCCACTGGGTATTGTGGGTATTATTTCTGCATTTAACTTTCCGGTGGCTGTTTGGGCCTGGAATACTGCACTGGCCTGGATTGCCGGTGATGTTTGCGTTTGGAAAGCTTCAGAAAAAGCGCCTTTATGCAGCATTGCCTGCCAAAACATCATTGCCGATGTTTTAAAAGAAAATAACTTGCCTGAAGGCATTTCCTGTATCATCAATGGCGATTACAAAGTTGGGGAATATATGACCAACGACAATCGTATTTCCTTAATTTCAGCCACAGGATCCATAAGAATGGGTAAAATTGTGGCAAAAACAGTTGCCGAACGTTTAGGAAGGTCATTGTTGGAATTAGGTGGAAACAATGCCATTATTATTACACCAAGCGCAGATATTAAAATGACCATTATTGGCGCTGTATTTGGCGCTGTAGGAACTGCAGGACAACGTTGCACCTCTACCCGAAGATTAATTATCCACGAATCGATGTATGAGCAGGTGAAAGACGCTTTGGTGAAAGCCTACAAACAATTGCGCATTGGAAATCCGTTGGACGAAAACAACCACGTAGGACCATTAATTGACAAAGCTGCAGTTAAAATGTATGAAAATGCATTGGCAGAAGCCGTTAAAGAAGGCGGAAAAATTATTGTGGAAGGCGGCGTTTTAAGCGGAAAAGGTTACGAAAGCGGCTGTTATGTTAAACCTGCAATTGTTGAAGCCGAAAACCATTTTGAAATTGTGCAGCACGAAACCTTTGCCCCAATTTTATACTTAATAAAATATTCAGGAGAACTTAAAAATGCTATTGCACTGCAAAATGGTGTTGTACAAGGACTTTCATCCGCAATCATGACCAATAATTTGCGCGAAGCTGAACTGTTTTTATCTGTTCAAGGTTCCGATTGCGGTATTGCAAACGTAAATATTGGCACTTCAGGTGCCGAAATTGGCGGTGCTTTTGGTGGGGAAAAAGAAACCGGCGGCGGACGTGAATCTGGATCCGATGCCTGGAAAGTTTATATGAGACGCCAAACAAATACCATAAATTATACCACCGAATTGCCTTTGGCACAAGGCATAAAATTTGATTTGGATTAGTTTTAGATAAATAAAGCAATTAGAAATAAAAAAGTTCCAAAGACCAATTATTTGGTTTTTAGAACTTTTTTATTTTGCTTATTTATTTTCAAATCCAATGTCTTTAAAACAAATATAATATACCCACACCCAACATTTGTTTTAATTGAATTTTAGGTCCTACAGAAACCAAAATTCCATCGTTATTAAGGTCTTTTTTATTTTTCACGTCGTCATCATATAAAAAATGCGTGCCTACATTTGCGGTTACATGCTTGTTAATGGTCATATCAAAATTAACTTCCCAGTTAACGTCTACATTGCCATATTTGTTTAAATAATCGGAATATAAAATCAACTTATTGCTCATTTTTATATTTTCCATCACCATTGTTTTCCATTCGCTGGAGACATAAGTACCCACTTCTACTTTTAAATTTTCGCCTGGGGTCACTAAATTCCCTTCAGTATCATATATGGCTCGAGCTACGCCAAAAGCCCCTTCATTAGCCAAAACTTGGTTGAAAACAAAAGTCATTTTGTTGGTAAGCGGAGAAAGATATACCTTAAGCTCGTTTTCTTTTGAAAAATATTCAGACCCAACACCCAAAAAATTATAAGCGGGCGAAAAAAACTTTGAAATTGGTTTGTTGGTGATCGGATATTGATAACCGTTTGCGAACTGTGTCTTAAAATTGAATTTAGCGGAAGTGTACCACTTTGATGTAATGTTCTCTCTATAACCAAATGTTGAATTTAGCTCAATTAGATCCTCTGTTTTCCGTAATTCGCGTTTGGCTTCTTTATTTAAACCGAAATTGGCTTTCAATTCATTTTCCCAAACTTTATGATTGTTTTTGTAATCTCTTTTTATGTTGATTTTCGCAATTCCGGAAATTGAATTATTACCGCCGGCACTCCAGTTAACAAAGGAATTTTGGGTAAAAATCAACCTAAACTTATTGGTTTCCTCCCAATGGGTTACCGGCGGTAAATCAATGGCCAAAGTGTCTTTTGAAATTGAAGCTGTTGTTTTGAAAGTGTAAAGAATTGTAAATAAAAGGAAAAAATTTAATCGCATTTCGTAATAATATTAGGGGCCTGAAAATATTTCAGCAAAGAAACATAAAATATTTTTTTTATTAAAGTTTCAACAGGAATTCCTCTATTTTTTCTTTAGATAAATGAATGCTCTCAAACAATTCATCCACCTTTCCATGTTCCACAAAATGATCCGGAATTCCTAAATGTTTAACGGTTTTATTTGTATAATTATTGTTTGAAGCAAATTCTAAAATTGCGCTTCCAAATCCGCCCATAATTGCGCCGTCTTCTATAGTGACAATGGTATCAAACTTTTTAAAAATCTGATGCAGTAAAGCTGAATCCAATGGTTTTACAAAACGCATCGCATAATGTGCTACTTTGTTTTTTGGCAATTCTTGCTGAAGTTCAATCAATTTATTTCCGATAGTCCCAATACTTAAGACCGCAATTTCTGAACCTTCTGAAACACAAATCCCTTTTCCAATTTCAATTTTGGCAAAAGGCTGTTTCCAATCAATAAGCGTTCCTTGTCCGCGAGGATAACGAATCGCCAGCGGAAAATTGATGCCCAATTGCGCGGTGTACATGATGTTACGCAACTCAATTTCATTTAAAGGCGCAAAAATCACCATATTTGGAATGCAGCGCAGATAAGCAATATCAAAGACACCGTGGTGCGTTGCGCCGTCTTCGCCTACAATTCCGGCCCTGTCTATGCAAAAAATTACGGGTAACTGCTGCAATGCCACATCGTGAATAATTTGGTCATAGGCACGTTGCAAAAATGTGGAATAAATGGCACAAAAAGGAATGAGTCCCTGCGTTGCCATTCCGGCAGCCAAAGTTACCGCATGCTGTTCGGCAATGCCAACATCAAAAGCCCTTTCGGGCATTTCGTGAATCATTAATTTCAGTGAGCTTCCTGTAGGCATCGCAGGCGTAATTCCCACAATTTTTAAATTATTTTTTGCCAGTTCCACCAACGTTTCCCCAAAAACATCCTGATATTTTGGTGGCTGCGGAGTGTTGTTTTTAGCCGGCAAGTCACCGGTTATTTTATCGAATTTTCCTGGAGCGTGGTAAGTTATTTGGTCATTTTCTGCCTGCAGCAGCCCTTTTCCTTTTGTGGTAATTATATGTAAAAACTTAGGGCCTTTTATCGATTTTAAGCGATCTAATTCTGTGATAATTTCATCGATATTATGTCCGTCAATCGGTCCGGTATAATTAAAATTAAGCGCCTCAATAATGTTGTTTTTCCTAACTTTTTTGCCTGCTTTGACATCGGTAAAATATTTTTTTAAAGCACCAACGCTTGGATCAATTCCCATGGCGTTGTCGTTTAAAATAATCAGTAAATTGGCGTCTGTAACTCCGGCATGATTCAATCCTTCAAAAGCCATTCCGCTGGCAATGGAAGCATCGCCAACAACGGCAATATGCTGTTTTTGAAAATCACCTTTCAATTTTGAGGCAAGTGCCATACCCAAGGCTGCAGAAATCGCTGTTGAAGAATGCCCTGTGCCAAAAGCGTCGTAAATGCTTTCGCTTCGTTTTGGAAAACCTGAAATTCCGCCCAATTGTCTATTTGTGTGAAAACTTTCCCTTCTTCCGGTTAAAATTTTATGTCCGTACGCCTGATGGCCAACATCCCAAATGAGCAAATCGTTAGGCGTGTCAAATACGTAATGCAGCGCAATGGTTAATTCCACCACACCCAAACTGGCGCCCAAATGTCCTTCTTTGGCGGCAACAATATCAATAATAAATTCGCGCAGTTCTTTGGCAACTGTTTCCAATTGATTTTTTGCCAGCTTTCGCAAGTCCTTCGGATTGTTAATATGTGCCAATAAATTTGTTTTCACCAATGCAAAACTACGCTATTTAAATTGTTCAGTGAATGAAAAACAATTACTTTTGATGCATGATGGATCCATTTGACGATACTTATTTTATGAAACGCGCTTTACAGGAAGCGGAAATGGCTTTGGAAAAAAATGAAGTTCCAATTGGCGCTGTCATTGTGATGAACAACCAAATTATTGCACGTGCACATAATTTAACGGAAACTTTAAATGATGTGACCGCTCATGCCGAAATGCAGGCTTTTACGGCCGCAGCAGATTTTTTAGGCGGTAAATACCTAAAAGAGTGCACGCTGTACGTGACTTTAGAACCCTGTCAAATGTGCGCAGGTGCCAGTTATTGGACGCAAATAGGCCGAATTGTTTATGGCGCTACTGAAGATAAAAGAGGTTTTTTGGTAATGAAAACCACGTTACATCCAAAAACAGTGGTTGTTGGTGGTGTGTTGGAAGATGAATGCAGCAAACTTTTAAAACGATTTTTTATTGAAAAACGAAATTTAAATTGATGACTAAAATTTTTTATCGCTTTTACTGCGCTCCTCAAGGTCTTTTCTGAATTTATCAAAGGTAAAATCACTAAAATTTTTATTTTTGTACCGATGGTAAATAAACAAAGGCATTAAAACAAAAGCCACCATCAAAACGCCAAGTCCAATCACGATATCTCCATTGGTATCGCCAGCGTTTTTTAGGTAAAAACCTGTGACAAGCATTCCTAAAGTAAGTAGCAAAACAAAAATGATTACATATTTCATCTGTTATATTTATTGTTTTTTATCTGTCAAATGGAACACCCAAAATAATCATTCTCGTATTGTGAAACTTTTTCTTCTGGGTGTTTCATTAGTTTTATATTGTATAATTATTTTGCGTAAAACTACAAAAAAACCTACATTTAAAGAACTTTTAAACTTTAAATATGTATCGCTTTTCTACCTTGTTTTTACTATTGTTCTTATCTTGCGGTGAACCTAAGCCGGAACCAACAATGGAATCTCAAATAAATAGAAAATTGGTGATAGCGCACAGAGGCGCTTCGGGATATTTGCCCGAGCACACGTTGCCAGCAAAAGCGATGGCTTATGCAATGGGCGCAGATTATTTGGAGCAGGACATTGTGTTGAGTAAAGACAATGTTCCCATCGTAATTCATGACATTCATTTGGAAACGGTTACCGATGTTGCTCAAAAAT
>JAWOHJ010000215.1:0-4628 GCA_046485225.1 Lutibacter sp.
CGAATATCCAGTTCCTTTTCTCTGTAGTAGCCAGGAACACGAACGTTTAAATCTAAGTTTTTGCTGTTTAACGATTTCAATTCAATCGTAATTTTTTTTGTTGGAAGCTGCAGTACGGTTTTACCGTAACCGGTCATTGAATGTATCATCTAAAAATAATATTTAAGCAAATTTAAGCATTTTATGGTTTGGAATGTAGATTTTAATACTGATGGTTTGTATTTTTTACACTAAAACTATTCGTACTTTTGTTAAAAATAACCAGCAATTTAAAATTATTTTGTCACAAATTAAGCATTTATTAGTTATTCGGCTTTCAGCAATGGGCGATGTTGCCATGGCGGTTCCTGTTTTAAAGGCTTTGGAAAAACAACATCCAACCCTAAAAATTACCGTGCTTTCAAAACCTTTTTTGAAGCCATTGTTTGATGGACTGAAAAATGTTTCTTTTTATGCTGCTGAAGTTGACGGAAATCACAAAGGTTTTTTCGGAATTTATAAACTTTTTAAGGAATTAAAATCTTTTAATATTGATGCTGTGGCCGATTTGCACAACGTTTTACGTTCTAAAATTTTAAGAACTTTTTTTAAGCTGGCTTTGGCAAAAGTTGCTTTTGTTGATAAAGGCCGAAGTGAAAAGCGTGCATTGACAAAATCTGAAAATAAAGTTTTTAAACAACTGAAAACCACCCACGAAAGATACGCCGATGTTTTCAGAAACTTGGGATTTGATTTGGATCTTTCGTCTCCAGAATTCTCGCCGAAAAAAGAACTAAGTCCAGAAATACTTGAAATCACCGGCACAAAAAACACAAAATGGATTGGCATTGCGCCTTTTGCAACTTACAATTCTAAAATGTATCCTCTGGATTTAATGGAGGAAGTTATTGCCGAATTGTCTCATCAACCTGTAAAAATATTGCTTTTTGGCGGTGGCAAAAAAGAAATTGACTTGTTGGAAAACTTGGCAAATAAGTTCCCAATTGCCATAAATGTTGCCGGAAAACTTAAATTAAATCAGGAGTTGGCGCTTATTTCAAACTTGGACGTTATGGTAAGCATGGATTCGGGAAATGCTCATTTTGCGGCGATGCTTGGAATAAATACAATCACCATTTGGGGAATTACACATCCTTTTGCGGGATTTGCACCATTTAACCAGCCTTTTGAAAACGCCATTTTGCCCGATTTGGAAAAATATCCCAACATTCCATGTTCCATTTACGGCAATAAAATTTGTGAAGGTTATGATGATGTGATGAGAAGCATTTCGCCAAAAACCATCAGTAAAAAAGTTTTGGAAGCTTTAAATTGATGGTTAGTGTGGTAATTCCTAAATTCCCTAACTATTTTCACCACTCTTTTTCCTTTTTATTTCGTTAAAATTTTTAACCGTAGCTATGGCTATGCTTGCAAATTTTACCTATCACTAAGAAAAAATAGCAGCAAAAATTTAGTCAGTCAATTTAGGAATTACCACACAAGTTCACACCATTTCCATCATCTAAAATTTACGCACAAACTTTCCCGTTTTATAATTTTTATATCCTATTTTTGCTGAAAATATCCTCCTATGATTGTCAACGTTTTAGACCAAAAAAAATCAATCTTAAATAAATTTATTTCAGAAATCAGAGATACCGAAATTCAAAAAGACAGTATGCGATTTCGTAAAAATATTGAAAGAATTGGTGAAATTATTGCTTATGAAATAAGTCAAACGTTAGATTTTCAAAACAAAATTGTCTCAACGCCTTTGGGCACTAAAATAGTGCCACTTCCAAAAAAAGATATTGTGGTTTGTTCTATTTTAAGAGCTGGGCTGCCTTTGCACAGCGGACTTTTAAACTTTTTTGATGATGCGGAAAACGCCTTCATTTCCGCCTATCGAAAACACATCACCGAAACCGAATTTGAAATTAAAGTGGAATATTTTGCGTCACCTAATTTAGACGGTAAAACATTGATTTTAGCCGATCCAATGTTGGCAACCGGTCAATCTTTAGCTACCGTTTTTGAAGGACTGAAAAAACACGGAACGCCAAAAGAAATTCATTTGGCTTGCGTAATTGGCGCTAAAGAAGGTATTGAATATATTAAAAATCACTTCCCGCCCACCACAAAATTGTGGATTGCCACAGTTGATGATCATCTAAACGAAAAAGGATACATTGTTCCTGGTTTGGGCGATGCCGGCGATTTGTCTTTTGGAATTAAACTATAAAAAATAGACAGAAACCGATACCAGCAGAAAGGTATATAAAATCATATTTCTAATAATTTTAGACTTAATATGATACATCAAATTCGCAACAATTACTGCAGAAGGAAAAATAAGAAAAAACAATTCCGAACCATTTTTTGTTGGTGACAAAACAACAATCACAACGGAAATCAACAAATGGTTAATCAAAATATCCCAAGAAAATTTAAAATTATTTCTGACAGAAACAACTTTTGGCGTCACCTTTACCAGACTCCAAAGTAATGCCAACGACAAAAATATTAGCGGTACTAAAAGGTTTAAAGGCATATAGGAACTAAAATCCAGATTAATTCCATAGCTAAACTTATTGATAAAAAAAGCAGCACTTTCAAAATAAAGGCAATAGGTAAAATAAATAAGCATGGGCGTTAAAAAGCCTACAATAGGAATAAACAAATTTTTAAAGGTGAGTTTTTGATGAATAATCATCCCTAAATACACCAGCAATACGTAAAAAATACTCCACGAATAAATCAATGTGGCAATACCAATCCAAAAACAAGCATCAAAAAGCTTCAATTTGGTGTCAACACCAGTTCTTAAACTGTAAATTTTTCGAAATCCAAGCATCAATGCAAAATTTGCAAAAACAATTTTAGAAGAAAACATGGCTTCAGGAAAGGTTCCGAATAAAAAAACCATGATAAGCAATGCATAAGAATTGTCTTTAGTAAGCTTGTTTTTTTTGACTATAAAATTTACAATCAGCAGTAATAAAGCAATAAAAATGAAAAAAGAAATTCTTTTAATCAAAAATTGAAATGAAAGTTCTGACGAATGAAGCAAAAAAGTGGCCGTAAAAAAGTAGATAAACAGCAGTGTCACTATACTAAAAATGGTTACCGGTTTAGTTTTACTGAAAAAATTTGCTATCATTACTATATTTTATACTTTTGCCTGTAAATATAAATAAGTTATGATTGCAAACAATATTTTTAAAGCGATAGGTGATTTTTGTCAAAATGTTCTATTTGCGCCTTACAACAGCATAAGTACTATGGACAATTGGTGGTTACAAAACCTCGTTAGCTGGATTTTTGTTGTCATTTTATTTATTGCATTATTCTACTGGTTGGGCGAGTTAAAAAAATACAAAAAAGCAGGAAACGAATAATTTCTTTTTTAAATTCATTTATATTTTTTCCTTTTTTTTAACAAAACACATATCCTGTGGGAAGCAAAAATAAACTCAGAAGATTTCGTGAAAACGAAACATTTTCCAATGTCATTCAACCAACACGAAAAGAAGTTATTGATGGTTTCTCCCAAAAAGGAAATTGGCAAACACTTTTTAACAACAGCAATCCCATTGTTCTTGAATTGGGCTGCGGAAAAGGCGAATACACCATTGCGCTTGCCCGCAAAAACCCGAATATCAATTATATTGGCGTTGATATCAAAGGAGCACGTTTTTGGCGCGGCGCCAAAATAGCTTTGGAAGAAAACTTAACCAACGTGGCTTTTTTAAGATCTCAAATTGAGTTGATAGATTTACTTTTTAATGAAAACGAAGTTGATGAAATATGGATCACTTTTCCCGATCCGCAAATTAAATACACACGTACCAAACACCGACTCACCAATGCCGAGTTTTTAAAAAAATACCACCATATTTTAAAACCTGAAGGCATCGTTCATTTAAAAACGGACAGTGAATTTATGCACGGTTACACCTTAGGTTTACTCCACGGTGAAGGTCATGAAATTATTTATGCGCATCACGATATTTATAAAAATTATCACGCACCCGAAGAAGTGACTTCAACCCAAACCTTTTATGAAAGTCAGTATTTGGAAAAAGGAAAGCCTATTACTTATATTAAATTTAAGCTTCGGTATTAAAGCCCCCTAGCCCCCGAAGGGGGAATTAATAAGATGTTATACGTTATTTGTAAATGTTAAAAAACTAAACAAATAACACATAACATTTAACATTTAACTTTTTTAATCGATGGAAACTTCCGGTAATTTTTTTGAAAAAGTGCATGAAATTGCCAAGCAAATTCCTTTTGGCCGGGTTACCAGTTATGGCGCTATCGCAAAATATCTCGGCGCCGCAAAATCCGCCCGTATGGTTGGCTGGGCGATGAATGCTTCTCATAACAATGCTGATATTCCTGCACACAGGGTGGTAAACAGAAACGGATTGTTAACCGGAAAATTTCATTTTGACGGCACCAATTTAATGCAACAACTTCTTGAAAATGAAGGTGTTGTTGTGAAAGAAAATCAAATTCAGAATTTTAGTGCTGTTTTTTGGGATCCGTTTAAAGAATTATAATGCGCTGCTTTTGGAGTCTGTAATTTGAATTTTGAATCTTTTATGTCACACTTTGGGCCTTCAAGGCTATTTGTAACTTTG
>JAWOHJ010000271.1:0-11282 GCA_046485225.1 Lutibacter sp.
AAACTGCTGAACGTATAAAAAAACAAGCGCCCGATGCCCAAAAAATTTCTGCTTCGTCGTTAAATTGATTTTGATCGGTTTCTAACTCAGAAAAAATTCGGCCGCGGCAAAATGGATAACCAAACTTGTCAATAAATCCGCCGGCTGCACCTGCATATTCAAACTTGTTTTTATTTTTATAATCCAGTATTTTTGGCTGGATAATGGCCGTATTTGGCTCAGTGTCAAAAATGGAAACAACACGATTTAGCCAGCCTTCGGTCACTTCAATATCCGAATTCACCAAAGCATAAATATCGGCATCAACGTGTTGCAAAGCATCGTTATAGCCTTTTGCAAATCCGCCGTTTATGCTATTTTGAATGATTTTAATCTGAGGATACATTGACTTCACAAAAGAAACAGAATCATCTTCAGAAGCGTTATCTGCGACATAAATTTGCGCAAATTCAAAATCGCTGTATTTTACGATGGAAGGAAGGAATTTTTCCAGCAAATGTTTTCCGTTCCAGTTTAAGATGACAATGGCTATTTTCACGACTGCAAACTTAATTAAAAAGATGAATTTTTAGTGTAGAAGTTATCATTATTGTTCATATTTGGGAATATTTTCCAAAAAAACATAGCATTTCTTTTCTAAATCCATATAAGCATAAAAATGGGTCAATCCATTGGTGACGATGAGATAATTAGCCTCCAATTTTAAATTATATCGCGCAATTTGGTCGAAAGTGTCTTGAGTGATTTTTATGGACGGTGCTTTGCATTCCACAATAATATGCGGATTCCCTTTTGTGTTAAAAACCAGAATATCCGTTCGCTTGGTTAACTTGTTGACAGTGACCTTTTTTTCAATGGCAATGAGCGAAATCGGATAGTTTTTTTCTGCGATTAAATAATGAATAATGTGCTGCCGGACCCATTCTTCAGGTGTCAGAACCATATATTTTTTTCTAATGATATCGAATATAAAATACTTATTTTCGCTACTTTTGATTTTGAAAGAATATGTAGGTAAATTCAATGGCTGCATTCAACAAAAATGCTAATTTTTTTTTATAAATGAGTGATATAACCAAAATAGTTTCAGACATCCAAAATGGAAATATAAAGCCCATTTATTTTTTGATGGGTGATGAGCCATATTATATTGATAAAATTTCTGAATATATTGAAGAAAATGTCCTTTCCGAAGAAGAAAAAGGTTTTAACCAAATGGTGTTGTACGGAAGGGATGTTGCTGTGGAAGATTTGATAGACAATGCCAAACGCTATCCGATGATGGCCGACAGGCAAGTGGTGATTGTGAAAGAAGCGCAGGATTTGTCGAGAACTATTGAAAATTTGGCTTCTTATGCCGAAAATCCACAACCCTCAACAGTATTGGTTATTTGCTACAAATATAAAACCATTGACAAACGCAAAAAGTTGTACAAAGCCATCCAGAAATGCGGATTGGTTTATGAAAGCAAAAAGCTTTATGAAAATCAGGTTGCCGATTGGATCAGAAGGGTTTTGGCGGGAAAAAACTACAAAATAGATACCAAAGCAACGTTAATGCTGGTGGAATATTTGGGAAATGATTTGAGTAAAATCAGCAATGAACTGGATAAGTTAATGATTGTTTTGCCTACGAATTCTACCATAACGCCCAGTGCTATTGAAGAAAATATAGGCATCAGCAAAGATTATAATAATTTTGAATTGCGAAAAGCCGTAGGCGAAAGAAATGTGCTGGATGCAAACAGAATTATTAACCATTTTGCGCAAAACCAAAAAGCAAATCCGATGGTAGTGACCATTTCATTACTCAACGGTTTTTTTACCCAGTTGTTGATTTACCATAGTTTAAAAGACAAATCAAGCAACAATGTCGCAAAAGCTTTGGGTGTAAATCCGTTTTTTGTGTCAGATTATACATCAGCCGCTAAAAACTACCCAATGCGAAAAGTATCGCAAGTTATTGGTTTGTTGCGTGATGCCGATTTAAAAAGTAAAGGTGTTGGCGCAAATGCCTTATCTGCAGGAGATATTTTAAAAGAATTAATTTTTAAAATTATTCATTAATTGGCCCCCTAACCCCCGAAGGGGGGACAGAGCGTTAAAAAAATGTTCAGTGAACATTTTTAGCGAATGAGTCAGCTGGCGCGTTGGGCTCTGAAAATGTGAAAATTATTAATGCTAATCCAAAATTTAAAATCCAAAATTCAACATTTAAAATTCACAATAAAATTACTTATCAACTTTAATTCGGTTTTCCCTATTGGCTATTTCCCAGGCGGTATAAAACACCAATTGCGTTCGTTTTGTCAATAATTCATAATTAATTTTATCGGGTGTGTCACTTGTTCGGTGATAATTTTCATGAGTCCCGTTAAAATAAAAAATGACCGGGATATTATTTTTTGCAAAGTTGTATTGGTCTGAGCGGTAATAAAAACGATTTGGATCGCTATCCGAATTGTATTTGTAGTCTAAATTTATTTTTGTGAACTTGTTGTTCATCTCTTCAGATAATTCGTGCAATTCCTTGCTTAATTTATCAGAACCAATTAAATACACATAATTTGGGGCATTTTCATGGGCATCGTCTGAACGACCGATCATATCTATATTTAAATTTGAAACGGTATTTGCCAAAGGAAAAATAGGAAAAGTCACATAATATTTAGAACCAAGCAATCCTTTTTCCTCACCGGTAACATGCAAAAATAAGATGGATCTTTTAGGTCCGTTTCCTTCTTCAACCGCTTTCTGAAAAGCTTCAGCAATTGCCATTACAGCTACAGTTCCTGAACCATTATCATCGGCGCCATTATAAACTTCACCATCTTTATCCTTTCCAAGATGGTCATAATGTGCCGAAATAACCACAATTTCATCTGGTTTTTCAGAACCTTTGATAAAGGCAACCACATTTTCTGAAGGTTTTAAATTTCGATTTAAATGTTCTGTTGGAATATTTTGAAAATAACTATTTTCACCCAAAGGAGAGGCGATATTTCTCGATATATAAAAATCTTTCAGGTATTCTGCCGCCAATTTTTGTCCGGGTTCACCGGTATTTCTACCTTCAAATTCATCCGAAGCAATAATATATAAATGCGTTTTCAAATCTGCTTCTGTAATTCCGGCAGCAAATTTTTGCGCCAATTTTCCTGTTATTTCAACAGATTCAGCAGCTTGGGCAATAATATTGCTGTTAAATCCAGCTTGTAAGAGACTAAAAAATAGCGCGGTAAAAAGAATTTTCTTCATAAAAAGATTTTATTAAACAATCAAAGATATTAAAGTTAGTAAGAACTAGAGAGCGTAAACTGTTTTAAAGTTTTGTTAAAGCTAATTAAATCTGATTCAAAAAGTTGTTCAAGACAATTGTTTTCAATTAAATTTTCAGTGGTGTCCGCCATAAAGCTTGAAGGCGTCATCAACCATAAAATATCAGCCAACTGTAATGCCAAATTTACTTCGTGGGTAGAAACAATGATCGTTTTATGAAAATCTTTGGCAAGTTTTTTTAACAAGGCAAATGTTTCAATAGTATGATGAATGTCTAAATGCACCGTTGGCTCATCTAAAATAATAATGTCGGTATTTTGAGCCAAAGCTCTGGCAATTAGTACTTTTTGAAGCTGTCCGTCGCTCAATTCGTAATATTTTGTATTGATTAAATGTTTTGTGTTGGTTTGCTCAAAGGCATTGTCGATAAATTTTAAATCCGTTTCAGATAAATTGCCAACCCAATTGGTGTAAGGCTGACGGCCCAAAGCCACCAATTCATAAACCGACAAATTACTTTCGGGTAAATGCTCGGTTAAAACCAAACTGAGCGATTTAGCCAAATCAAGACTGTTTAACGATTTTAAGTTGGTGTTATTGATGAAAATTTCACCGCTTAAAGCAGGTTGAACTTTGGTTAAAGTTCTTAACAAAGTAGATTTCCCAATCCCGTTTTTTCCTAACAAACATACTAATTTTCCTTTGCCAATTTCAATAGTTAAATTTTCGGCAATGGTGTTTACCTTCTTTTTAGAAGTATATCCTATGCTTAATTTTGCAGTTTTAATAATATGTTGGTTTTTCAAATCCACTTAATAAGTTATTTTTCGTTTTCTTACCAATAACCAAATAATGATGGGTGCACCAAATAACGACGTTATCGCGTTAATAGGCAATGTATATTCACTGGAAGGCAATTGGGCAATACTGTCGCAAATAAGCATTATGATAGCGCCACTTATGGCAACGGCCGGTACCAATATTTTATGGTTGGAAGTGCTGAAAAGCAGTTTAGTCAAATGCGGAACCGCCAAACCAATAAAAGCAATTGGGCCGGAAAAAGCTGTAATAACGCCAGTTAGCAAGCTGGTTGAAATTAAGGTTAAATTTCGGGTTCGTTTTACATTAACGCCCATGCTTTTTGCGTAATTTTCTCCCAAAAGTAAACTGTTTAAAGGTTTTATAATGAAAATAACAAAGGTCATTCCAATCACAAAAATGATTAAAAGCACCAAAATTTCATTCCAGCTTAAATTTCCCAAACTGCCAAAACTCCAAAATAAATATTGTTGCAACTGATTGGCACTGCTAAAATAGGCAAGCACACTGATTACGGAAGCAGTTAAACTTCCAAACATTAATCCGATAATCAAGATGGACATTGTATTTCTGACTTTAATAGCCGCTAACATCACTGCTGAAAGCACTAAAAAAGCACCAAGACTTGCAGCAATAGCGTGTCCCCAGCTGCTAAATGCAAAACCTGCGGCGGTTGCGCCAAAAAATGATGCACCCAATATCAATATAGCGACACCCAAACTTGCTCCGGAACTGATTCCCAAAACATAAGGGCCAGCCAATGGATTTCTGAACAAGGTTTGCATCAACAATCCGCTAATCGACAATCCGGAACCCACGATAATAGCGGTAATTGCCTTTGGCAACCTGTAATTAAGTGCAATTGATTTCCAGGATTCCTTTTCAACTTCACCATCCACAAAAGCCAGAAACAATTGTTTTAACGGAATGTAAACCGAACCCAGACTTATGTTTACGATAAAAATAAGCAGGAGTACACCCAATAAAATAATAAACGTGTTTCTATATGATTTTGTTGGATTTACCAATGATGCTCGTTTAAAAATGTAACTAATTTCTCTATTGCCTTTCCGCGATGGCTGATTTTTCCTTTTTCATTCATCTCTATTTCTGCAAATGATGTGTTAAAACCATCTGGCATAAAAATAGGGTCGTAGCCAAAACCGCACTTTCCCCGTTTTTCTGATAAAATAGTGCCTTCGCAAATTCCTTCAAATATAAACTGTTTTCCTTGAATATTTAGGGCAATTGCAGTCTTAAATTGCGCTTTCCGATTTGGGTTGTTTTTGATATTTTTTAATAATTTAACCATATTTGCTTCTGCATTGTTGTCTTCCCCGGCATAGCGCGCCGAATAAACTCCCGGTTCGTTATTTAGGGCTTCAACTTCGAGTCCGGTATCATCGGCAAAACAATCCAGTCCGTATTTTTCAGTAATAAAATTGGCTTTTAAAATGGCATTTCCTTCTAAAGTAGTTGCCGTTTCGGGAATATCCTCAAAACAATGGATATCGGCCAAGCTAACAATCTCAAAATTGGTGAGCATTGCCTTTACTTCTTCAAGTTTGTGCTTATTATTTGTGGCGAAAACCAGTTTTAATTTATTCATGGTGATAGGGTTCGTTTTTTAAAATAGTGTAAGCCCTGTACAATTGTTCAACAACAAACAACCGAATCATTTGGTGTGAAAAAGTCATTTTCGACAAGGATATTTTTCCTTGCGCCTGTTGGTAAACGGCTTCCGAAAATCCGTACGGACCGCCAATCACCAATACCAATTGTTTAACGCCGGCATTCATTTTTTTTTGAAGATATTCAGAAAATGCGACAGAACTGAATTGGGTTCCTTTTTCATCCAATAAAATTAAAACGTCCGTTGTCGATAATTTTTTTAAAATGAGTTCGCCTTCCTTTTCCTTTTGCTGCGCTTCGGTTAGGTTTTTGACATTCTTGATATCGGCAATCACATCAATCTCAAAATTGATATAATGCTTCAGCCTGTTTTGATAAGCCTCAATTAAGGTCTGTAAATTTTTATCATCGGTTTTGCCAATGGCCAACAGTTTAATTTTCATTTATTTACATTCTATTTTTTAGCGGTAACAGGTTCTGCTCACCATTAATTATTTTTGATTGTATCAAAATTTGTTATAGCTCGTTTAATTCGGTAAATATAAAAAGAATTAAAGAATGAATTTTTTTGAAAATAAAAAAGTTATTTTTGTTTGATAATAGACAAATCCCATGATTTCACAAAAACAATTTGAAAAAGAACTTGAACTAATCATTGCCAATGCCATTAGAGAGGATGTGGGTGAGGGCGATCACAGTTCTTTGGCGTGCATTCCAAAAGAAGCGAAAGGGAAAGCAAAATTATTGGTTAAAGAAGCAGGGATCATTGCCGGCGTGGAAATGGCAAAAAGAATTTTTAGTTATGTGGATTCGACGTTAAAAGTGGAAACATTGATAAACGACGGCGAAACTGTAAAATATGGCGATGTGGTTTTTTTTGTTGAGGGAAGCTCACAATCTATATTGAAAGCGGAGCGTCTGGTATTAAATGTAATGCAACGAATGAGCGCCATTGCAACAAAAACAAATGAATTCGCAAAATTATTGGAAGGTACAAAAACCAAAATTTTAGATACCAGAAAAACCACACCGGGCATCAGGGCTATAGAAAAATGGGCAGTTAAAATTGGCGGCGGCGAAAATCATCGATTTGCCTTGTATGATATGATTATGCTAAAGGACAATCATATCGATTTTGCCGGCGGTGTTTCAAAAGCCATTGAAAAAACAAAAAACTATTTAAAAGTCAATAACTTAGATTTAAAAATTATTGTTGAAGCAAGAAGCCTTGAAGAAATCAAGGAAATATTGAAACATGAAGGCATTCACAGAATACTGATTGATAATTTTGATTTTAAGGAAACCAAAAAGGCGGTTGCTTTAATTGGCGACAAATGTCAAACGGAATCTTCTGGTGGCATTAATTTGGAATCTGTCAGGAAATATGCCGAATGTGGTGTAGATTATGTTTCTTCAGGCGCTTTAACGCATTCCGTTTACAATATGGATTTGAGTTTAAAAGCAGTAGCCCCCTGAACCCCAAAGGGGGGATTTTTAAAAAAAAAAGTTCTAAAATCGTAATTCGTAAATCAAAAATCTGATATCATAAATTGTACATCCAAAAAGCATATTTGTAGATAAAATAATGAGGAAACACACCAAAGAAATAATCAATAAAATCAAAAAACTGGAGTGGATTGTTCGACTGGGAAAAAACGTTAAAATTCCAGGTTTAATGGGCATGTCACTTTATGAAGTGCTAAAAATATATTTTTTAGGCATCATAAAAGGCGCCTTAACATCGCGCGCCGGCGGTATTGCTTTCAGCTTTTTTATGGCCTTAT
Source organism: Lutibacter sp. (assembly GCA_046485225.1). Lineage (GTDB taxonomy): Bacteria > Bacteroidota > Bacteroidia > Flavobacteriales > Flavobacteriaceae > Lutibacter. Next base: position 7,515 of record JAWOHJ010000271.1, read on the forward strand.
TTCCATTTTTACTTTTTATTCTTACACTCATTCCATACGTTCCGATTGAGGGATTTCAGCAAGATTTTTTGTTTATGATTGAAAGTTTGTTGCCTCCAAACACAGCCAGTTCTTTTCAGGAAGTTATAAGAGATATTGTAATTAATAAATATGGAGGATTGCTTTCATTCGGATTTTTAGCTTCTATTTTTTTAATGGCCAACGGGGTAAGTTCCATTTTTGCCGGATTTGAATATTCTTACCATGTGGTAGAAATGCGCAGTATTTTACGCCAATATTTTATTTCGATGCTAATGGCAATCGTACTGACGGTTATTTTATTTGTTGTGGTTGCAGTGACAGTTTATTTTGAAATAGGCATAAACGATTTAAAGGCACGTGGTTGGCTTGATAATGACGTATTCTGGATTGAAAAAGGAAGGTTCTTTTTATTGGTGGCATTGATATTTTTTTCAGTTTCTGTTTTATATAAGTATGGCGCAAAAGAGGTGAAACAGAGTACTTTTTTTACGCCGGGTTCAGTTTTAACAACTGTTTTAACCTTATTAATGTTCAAATTATTCGCCATTTATGTGTTGAAATTCGCCACCTACAATCAACTTTACGGCTCCATTGGTACTTTATTGGTATTGATGGTTTTTGTTTGGTTAAACTCCATTATATTGTTGTTGGGATTTGAGCTAAATGCGAGCATCAACAGGCTTAAAAGAAATTATTTAAAGGATCAGGAATTGAATGAAATAGCAGTGAAAGAAGCAGAATTGGTAGTAAAGGAAAAAGAATTGAAAGATTTAAAGGAGTTAAAAGAAAAAGATTTAAAAAAATGAACCGAGTTTTACAAATTTTGATAAATAACAAAATGTTTAACGGCAAACATCATCTGTTAACACTTAAAAATCGAATTTAACAGATGAAAATGATAGCAATGATTCCTGCCCGTTTTGAAGCAAGCCGATTTCCAGGGAAATTAATGAAAGATTTGGCCGGGAAAACGGTTATTCTAAGAACTTATGAAGCAACAAAAAATACCGATTTGTTTGATGAAGTTTATGTGGTGACCGACAGTAATGTTATTTTTGATGAAATTATTTCCAACGGAGGAAAAGCCATCAAAAGTAAAAAAGAGCACGAATCGGGAAGCGACAGGATTGCGGAGGCCATAGAAAATATGGATGTTGATATTGTTGTAAATGTGCAGGGAGACGAACCTTTTACTCAAAAAGAATCACTTTCAAAGTTGTTGGAAGTTTTTAAAAATGATGCAAAAAATGAAATTGATATCGCTTCTTTGATGTTAAAAATGGATGACAAATCCGAAATTAACAATCCGAACAATGTAAAAGTGGTGACCGATGAACGAAATTTTGCGATGTATTTTTCCAGATCTCCAATTCCTTTTCCAAGAGACGAATCATTTGCCGTATATTTTAAACATATCGGAATTTATGCATTCAGAAAAGAAGCCTTGCTAAAATTCACCAATTTGCCGATGAATAGTCTGGAAGCAGCTGAAAAACTGGAAAACCTTCGTTTTTTGGCCAACGGATTGAAGGTAAAAATGGTGGAAACCGATCAAATTGCCATCGGTATAGACACACCCGAAGACTTGGAAAAAGCAAATGCAATTTTTAAAAATATCAAAAATATATCTTAATTTGATTTTCAAATAATTAACCAAAAACATATAACGTATAACTTTTAACATTTAAACAATGAGCTATATCAAAAGACAACCAAAAGATTTCATGAAATCGTTGCAATTAATCCATTTTTCCTTATTGTTTATCATCGTCATCTTTGCGGCGTATGTAGCTTTAAATGCTGGAGACCAATTGTTTTTTTCTTATCAGGAAGATAAAATGTTTTTATATATGGCTATCTTGATTTCTTTTGTGGGAAATTTGTCAAGTAAATACTTATATAACAAACTTTTAAAGCAAATTCCTTCAAATGCTGATTTGTCACAAAAAGCGGTAAAATACAGCACGGCACATATTTTTAGGGTAGCTATGTTGGAATTTCCGGCGCTCATGTGTATCATCTTTGTAATGGAATCCAACAACAGTTTCTACTTTATTTTAGTCGGAATTTTAATACTGATGATCCTTGCGGTTTATCCAACCAAATATAAATTCGCCAATGAAGTTCCGCTTTCATCAAAAGAAAAATCAATGTTGGAAAACCTTTAAATAGTTTTTTAATTTATAGATATTTGCAAACTAATTTTTAAACATGGCACAAAAACCTAGCATACCAAAAGGAACCCGCGATTTTTCGCCTTCCGAAGTGGCAAAACGAAACTATATTTTTTCAACCATTCGCCAGGTTTTTGAAACTTACGGATTTCAGCCTATAGAAACGCCAAGTTTTGAAAATTCTGAAACTTTAATGGGGAAATACGGGGAAGAAGGAGATCGGTTGATTTTTAAAATATTGAATTCGGGAGATTATTTAAGCAAGGTTGATGATGCATTGCTTCAAGCAAAAGACAGTTTAAAAATTACCTCAAAAATTTCAGAAAAAGCGTTGCGTTACGATTTAACAGTGCCTTTTGCCCGTTACGTCGTTCAGCACCAAAATGAAATTGAATTTCCTTTTAAACGTTATCAAATGCAGCCTGTTTGGCGCGCCGATCGTCCGCAAAAAGGACGCTTTAGGGAATTTTATCAATGTGATGCCGATGTGGTTGGCAGTAAAAGTTTGTGGCAGGAAATTGAATTTGTGCAATTGTATGATGCCGTTTTCAGTAAATTAAATTTGCCTGGAACCACCATCAAATTAAACAATCGTAAAATATTGGCGGGCATTGCCGAAATTATTGGTGCTGCGGATAAATTAATCGATTTTACGGTGGCACTCGATAAATTGGACAAGATTGGCGCCGATGGCGTTTCCAAAGAGATGATGGAAAAAGGCATTTCTAAAGAAGCCATTGAAAAAGTAAAACCTTTATTTAATTTTCACGGCAGCAATCAGGAAAAATTAAACCAATTACAGACTTTATTGGCAGAATCGAAAGAGGGCAGCAAAGGCGTTGAAGATTTGCGTTTTGTGGTTGATAATGTTGAAAAGTTCGGATTGGAATCTGCTAATTTGTTGATTGACGTTACGTTGGCGCGCGGGTTAAATTATTACACCGGTGCCATTTATGAAGTATCCGCGCCGGAAGGCGTAAATATGGGTTCTATCGGAGGCGGTGGAAGATATGACGATTTAACCGGAATTTTCGGATTAAATGATATGAGCGGAATTGGTATTTCGTTTGGGCTGGACCGTATTTATCTGGTGCTGGAAGAATTGAATTTATTTACAGATTTGGAACTGCCAAAACCAAAAGTGCTCTTTATTAATTTTGGTGATACCGAAGCTGCTTTTTGTATGAAAGCTTTGGTTGAATTGCGAAAAAACAATATTAAATCGGAATTGTATCCCGACAGCGCCAAATTGAAAAAACAAATGAATTACGCCAATAAAAGAGAAATTCCTTTTGTGGTAATGGTTGGGGCTACAGAAATTGAAAACAACTTGTATACTTTAAAAAATATGCAAAGCGGCGAACAGGAAGTTTGCGGTTTAAAAGAATTAATTAGAATCACAGCGCTACTTTAAAATAAGTTGTAAATTTGCTGTTTAACTGACTAAAAATGTTTGAAGGTAAAAACATAATGACAAACAGAATTGATGAAATGGGAGATGATCACGTAGGATCATCTGCTAAAACGCCTTTGAGAGCTGACGCTTTTGATATTTCAGACCACGAGAAAATTG
>JAWOHJ010000222.1:0-13911 GCA_046485225.1 Lutibacter sp.
CCAATTTTTGATTTTCAAAAATGGCTGAAATCTGTTCTGGTACAGTTCCGTTGATGATTCTTGCCAGCTTGGCTCCTTTTTTTAAGGCAATTTCGCAAGAATCCATTTTAGGGATCATTCCGCCCTGAATACATTTTATTTCTTTCAGATGATTTATTTCGGCCACTTTAAGTTCATTGATCAAGGAAGAAGGATTGTCCTTATCAAGCATTAATCCGTCAACATCCGTTAAAATAATGTATTGTTCTACTGAAAGTGCACCAGCAATATGACCTGCAAATAAATCCCCGTTAATATTATAATCGATTCCATTTTTATCAGAAGCAATACAAGTAATTACCGGAATAAAATCATTTTCCAGCAACAATTCAATTAAGGAGGTATCAACGCTTGCTACATCGCCAACCTGACCTAAATCAACCATTTCTGTTCTTCCGTTTTTTGTATGCTGATGCAAACGCTTTACGGCAATTACTGTTTGTCCGTCCTTGCCTGATAGTCCAACCGCTTTATGTCCCAACTCGTTGATTGTGGTAATTAAATTGCCATTTACTTTTCCTTTAAGCGCCATTTCCACATATTCCATGGCTTTTGGCGTTGTTTTTCGCTGCCCGTCAATAAACTCAGAGTCTAAATTCACTTCTTCCAAAGTTTGTTTGATAAAAGGACCTCCTCCATGAACAATCACCACTTGGAATCCTTTTTCTTTTAAAACGCATATGTTTTTAAGCACTTGTTTTTTAAGTTGCTGATTGGTCATGGCATTTCCCCCATATTTAAATAAAAGTAGATTCTTTTTGGTCATTATATTTTCTTTATAGTTAATAGAACATACTCCGAAAAATTTATTTAGGAGCAGTAATAAGCGTTGGATTGCAATTTTTGATTTTTTTGGTAAACCTTTTAGGTGTAGAAAGATTTGGATTTGCAAACCCAATGTGAAATCAGTAATTGAACTGATTATGAATGATTTCAGATAATATTACGGCAAATTTAAGGCTATTACTTTAATTTTCCTAATAAATATTAAAGTTATAGCTTTAAAATATATTTATATTTTAATAAAACACTAAATCCTTAAAGCTGTCAAAACGCAAAATCAAGGCACAAAAAAAAGCCTATCAGCATGATAGGCTCTACTTTGTAAAAAGGCAATTATATATTAAATAACTTTTACGTTAATTGCGTTTAATCCTTTTTTACCTTCCTGTAAATCAAATTCAACTTCGTCACCTTCGCGTACTTCGTCGATTAATCCAGAAATGTGTACAAAATGTTCTTTGTTCGAACCATCTTCTTTTATGAATCCAAATCCTTTAGCTTCATTGAAGAATTTTACTGTCCCTTTACTCATCTTTAAAAATTTTAAAATAATATTAGTCGCAAATGTAATAATTAATTTTTAAATTCCAAATAAATAAAAATAAAAATTTTAAACCCCTAAAAAGTTAGTAAACTACTGCCTTATAAATTGTTACTTAATGCTTAACAGGCCTCTTTTTCTACTTCAATTTGCCAAAAACAGTTTCATAAATTTCAACTTTTCCCTTAAAAAATGATAGAATTAAATCTTATTTGGGAAAATTATTTTTTCATCAAACAATATAATTTAGTAAAAACTTAGAGATAACAAATTTTAGATAAATATTTTTTGTTTAATCAAATAAAACATATACTAAACATATTAATCACAGGCTCCGTGGTTATATTTCATCAAAAAAATAAATTAAAAATTTGATTAACAACATTTTATAAATTCATTAAAATTAAATTATTAGTATTTAACCTAAATGTTAAAAAAAAGTTAAAATCTTATTTTGTTTAATCTTTTTGTTTTTTAATTAAACAGTATTACTTAAGTTTGCAATGAACTAAAACTAAATAATGATGAAAAACATAACGAAATTTTTAAAAGTATTCACGATTGTTGTCTTATCGGTAAGCGTAATGGCTTGTGACGACAATAACGAAATGGAAGAAGATCAAACAAACACCATTGCTGATTTTGTGGTTGAAAATAGCAACAACTACAGTAGTCTTTTAGCAGCTTTAACAAAAGCTGATTTGGTTGAAACTTTAAAAGGTGATGGACCTTTTACCGTATTTGCCCCTGATAACGCTGCTTTCAGCTTATTTTTGTCTACAAACGGTTTTGCAAACCTTGATGCTGTTCCAGTTTCGGCCTTAAAACAAATTTTATTGAATCACGTTGTGAGTGGTGCCGTAAAATCAACCGATTTAACTACAGGCTACATTTCAACCTTATCAACAGCAGCACCTAATAATTTAAACATCAGTATGTTTGTAAATACAAGCGGCGGTGTAAAGTTAAATGGAGTTTCTGATGTAACTGGCGCAAACAATATAGTAGATAATGGTGTTGTACACTTGGTAAATAAAGTAATTGGATTGCCAACAGTAGTCACTTTTGCTGTTGCAGATCCAAATTTTTCAACTTTGGTAACTGCTTTAACCAGGGCTGATCAGCCAAATTTTGTGAGTGTATTGTCAACTGCAAACGGAACTGCCCCAGCACCATTTACCGTTTTTGCTCCAACAAACAATGCATTTGGTGCACTTTTGACTGAATTGGGCGTGAGCGCATTGAGCGCAATCAATACTGCTACCTTAACAGCTACCTTAAACCATCATGTGGTTGCTGGTGCAAATGTGAGATCAACTGCCTTAACAAATAATATGACTGTCGGTACTTTAGGTGGTAATATTACAGCAAATATAACTGGTGGTGCAAAATTAACAGATGCCAATGGAAGAATAAGCAATATTGTAGCCGTTAATGTACAGGCTACCAATGGTGTGATTCACGCAATTGATAAAGTAATTTTGCCAAAATTAAACTAAGCCCCTTTTTTAGCAATTTTCCTGAAAAGCTTTTCTTAAATTTAAGGAAAGCTTTTTTATTTTTCAACAGGAAATTTTCCCTCTTGGCCCCATTCAGCCCAAGAACCATCGTACAAAATATTTTTATTTTCAGCAATCAGTTCGCTTGCCAATAAAATGATACAGGCCGTAATTCCGGAACCACAAGTAAAAACCAAGGGTTTATTTTCAATATTTAAATTCTTGAAAATTTCTTTTAGTTCGTCTTTTGTTTTGATTTTTCCTTTGTCCAGCACTGTTTCAAAAGGAAGATTTATAGAATTTGGAATGTGGCCGCTGGCCATGTTTTCTCTAGGCTCAGGAATTAAACCGCTAAATCTTTCTCTGGAACGCGCATCTAGCACCTGAAACTTTTTTGATTCGATATTTTCAATCAATGCAGCAGCATCAATCACCAAATCAGATTGGTATTCAGCCTTAAAATTTCCTGGTAAAGTTTTATTTTTTTCAATAGGTTCTGTTGGCAGGTTTGCATTTTTCCAGGCCGACAATCCGCCGTCCAAAACAGCAATTTTATAATGCCCCATCGCCTTAAACATCCACCAGACTCTCGGACTCGTATAAACACCCAAATTGTCATAAACAACGATTAAACTGTTGTTGTTAATTCCCAATTTTCGACACTCGGCTGCAAAAACCCTTTCGTTGGGAATCATATTAGGAACTGGATTTTCCTTGTCCAAAAAAACCATTTCCATATCAAATTGAAGGGCACCTTTAATTTGAATCTTTACAAATTCGGGGATTAAATTCGATTTGTTTTCCCTTGGGCTCGCATCCAAAATAATCAGGTTTGGGTTTTCGAGATTTTCAAAAAGCCAAGTTGCGGAAACTATCGGATTTAAATTTATAGCAATGTTCATATTAAAAAAGATTAATGCAAACGGTAAATTTCCCTGATTCCTTCCAGTATTTTTTCAAAATCAATTTTTAAATCGATCAATTTACCACTTTGAATGTCCCAAACCCAACCGTGAACTGTAATCCTTTTTTCAAGCAATGCTTTTTGCACATCTGCAGTTTTTAGCACATTAACACATTGTTCCTGCACATTTAATTCAACAAGCCTGTTGTATTTTTCGTCTTCGCAGGCTATTAAATTCAGTTCGCTTTTATGCAATCTGTAAACGTCGCGTATATTTCGCAACCATGGATTTAACAATCCCAGATCTTCCGATTGCATGGCCGCTTTTACACCACCGCAATAATAATGGCCGCAAATCACCAAATGTTTAACTTTTAAATGTGTCACCGCATAATTGATAACCGACATCACATTTAAGTCGGTATTTGGCACCATATTGGCAATATTTCTATGCACAAATACATCTCCCGGCTGAACGCCCATCAATTCTTCCGCAGAAACACGACTGTCTGAACAGCCGATATATAAAATTTCTGGTTTTTGGCCCGATGACAGTTTTTTAAAATAATTTTCGTCAATTTGAAGTCTCTCTTCAATCCATTTTTTATTGTTGCTAAAAATTTTTTCGATGTTCACTTGATTGTGTTTTTTTTTATAAAATTAATCCTTTATTTTTTTGGGGTTGATGGGTTTTCCATCTTCATAATACTCCCAATTTCCAACTTTTAGGTCATTTTCATAATCACCTTTACGCACCAATTTTCCTAAAACGTTGAAATATTTTGCTGGTCCGTGCAATTTTCCGTTTTGGTAATGCAAATCATCCAGTAAAACGCCTTCCGAAGAATAACGAAGCACATTGCCATGCAATTCATCATTCTTATAGTTTGCTGTTTCAGCTATTTTTCCGGGTGCAAAATACGTTGTTGAAATCCCGTTAAGCAAACCTTTTTCGTAATTTTCTTCTGAAACTATTGTTTTTCCGTCGGTATTGTAATAGGTCCATTTGCCAATTCTGTTTTTGCCGTTCATGCTCCCTTCGCTTTCCAGCTTTCCATCGTCATAAAAATAACTGACTTTGGCATTATGATTACCTTCAGAAAAAGTTTTAACAATCATTGGTTGCTCACTATTTAGCTCACTGTAAAAGTTAAAAACACCAATTTCCTTACCCGCCTTAAACTGGCCTTCATATCGAATATTATTATTATCGTAGAATTTTTTCCAAATACCTGTTCGTCTGCCCTGCGCATCCAACTGGTTTATTTTTTCCTGCGAAATTGCGGCTCCTGAAACCAGTAATATCAGAAAAACCAACAAACTTCTTAAAGGTAAATTTTTCATAATATTTCGTATTTATTCAACTTTAATGGTACCCACCCAATCGTAAAAAATTTGGTATTGGTTTTCAGACAAACCCAATTCCTTATGTACCAATAGGTAACTTTTTATGGGCATTTTTCTATCATTCAGCACTTCTTTAAGGTTTTTTATAATATATTCTTTCTGGTCTTTATTATAAGCAGTCCATTCAGAAAAATTTAAATGCTCTTTTCCATCATTCACATGTTGCGCCAAAAACCAAGATGCCGGAGCAATTTTATTGTACCAAGGATAATTTGTGGAATTTGAATGGCAGTCTGCACACGATGTTTGAATAATTCTATTCACTTCCACAGGTATTTCCATGACCGTGCTCATGGCATTCATTTCATTTTTTGACTCATTTTTTTCGGGTCTTATAAATTGACTTAAAATGAACACAACTAAAATTATTAAAAATACTTTTTTCATCATTATAATTTTAAAATTTCCTTTAATTGATCTTCAGAAATGGTTAGCAATTTAGGTTTCATCAATCTTGTCGTTAATTCTTTCCATTTACTGTTTTGCTTGAAAATATTTTTGAAAATTTCTTTCGCTTCATTTAACTCGCCATTATTTGCCAAAGTTACGGCATACCAATATTTCATTTCCAGATTATCGGGATTTAATTGCTGCGCCTTCATATAATGTTCTTTCGCCAATTTATTGTCGCCCACTTCCACAGCCAAATCTCCTTTATTCATAAAATCATAAGCGTTATGAATGGTGAGCAATCTACGCATTTCCTTCAACGGATTTTCACTGTCTTCCACACGTAAATCCACCACCTTATCTTCCCAGCTGTTTCCGGTTGTCTTAGCTTTAACGACCAAAATTGCAACCGATTGTTTTCCGCGAATGTCGCCGCCCTCATTTTGTGCCGCTTCCATCGCTGCCAACATGCGTTCAGCCAAACTTCCTTTTGATTTTTTAAAAGCTTCTGCCATCGCAGGCCAAACGGTATTTTTGTCCATTAAATTTGCCTGAACCGAAAAATTATCTCCAACTAGATGTCCGGCCGCTTCAATGCAATTTTTTCCGGTATAGGCTTCAACATTTCCATGAACATCCAAAATTGCCAACTGGCGAACTTCCCTGCCTTCATCCAATTTTAATAAAGTTTCAACCGCCATTTTTGGCGTTAAACCGTTTTTAAGCAAACTTAATCCGCGCGGACCGAAAGACGGGTTCACAAACGATTGCGTGGCAACTACCCCAACTCCCGCTTGTCCCCAAGTGACCAAACTACCTACAGAAAACCAATGCGATTGCACCGCAACGCCCATTTCGCCGGTTACTGTATCTCTGGCAACAATAGAATAGGTGTGCGCAAAAGGTTGTTTTTTGGAATAAACTTGTTGAGAAATAACTGGAATACGGCATAATAGTGTCATAATTATCAGAATTGAAAGCCTCATACTATAAGAATTTTAAAAAAATAAAGATATGCCAATCTTTTTGTAAATTTAGAAATAATTTTTTTGATCATGGGAATTTCTAATTTTTGGTTTTACACCATAATGATTGTGGTGATTTTGCACATAGTTGTTGGTTTTGCCTATTTGCTTTATAAATTAACCCCGAAAAAAAAGACAAAAAAAGAAGCTGAAATAGCAGAAAAAGACAATTTTTAATTCCGTCCTCGCTATTCCGTCTTCCGTCTTCCGTCTTCGGTCCTCCGACTTTTAAACTTTTTACTTCAAACTAATATTTATTTGATTAATTTTACACTTTTAAATTCAATATAAAACTAAAAAATGTCTTTATCAAATTTGAATGCCATATCGCCTATTGACGGCCGATACCGAAACAAAGTTGAACCATTAGCACTTTTTTTTTCTGAAGAAGCGCTCATCAAATACCGCGTAAAAGTAGAAGTTGAATATTTTATTGCTTTATGTGAAATTCCATTGCCACAATTGGCTGATTTAAATAAGTCATTTTTTGCGGAATTAAGAAAAATTTATTCCGATTTTTCTACAAAAGATGCGCAAAAAATTAAAGACATTGAAAAAATTACTAACCACGATGTGAAAGCCGTGGAATATTTTATCAAAGAAAAATTTGATGCGTTACAGCTTCATAAATATAAGGAGTTTATCCACTTCGGATTGACCTCGCAGGACATCAACAACACTTCAATTCCTTTATCTTTAAAGGATGCTTTTGAAAAAGTTTATGAGCCGGAATTACAATTGATTTTAGACAAACTGAACCAATTGGCCACCGAGTGGGCAGAAATTCCTATGTTGGCAAGAACACACGGCCAGCCGGCATCGCCAACACGATTGGGAAAAGAAATCGCTGTTTTTGTTGAACGTATTCAACAACAGCTAAAACAACTGAAAAACATTCCTTTTGCCGCAAAATTTGGTGGCGCAACGGGAAATTATAATGCGCATAAAGTGGCGTTTCCGGCAACAGACTGGAAAGTTTTCGGAACCCGATTTGTAGAAAATGTTTTGGGTTTACACCATTCATTCCCTACCACGCAAATTGAACATTACGATCATTTGGCAGGAATTTTTGATGCATTAAAACGCATTAATACCATTCTAATTGATTTTGACAGAGACATTTGGACCTATGTTTCCATGGATTATTTCAAACAAAAAATTAAAGAAGGTGAAGTTGGCTCTTCAGCTATGCCGCATAAAGTAAATCCGATTGATTTTGAAAATTCTGAAGGAAACTTAGGAATTGCGAATGCTATTTTTGAACATTTATCGGCAAAATTGCCTTTATCCAGGCTGCAACGCGATTTAACCGACTCTACCGTGCTCAGAAATATTGGCGTTCCTTTTGCCCACACAATTATTGCCTTTAATGCTACGTTAAAGGGATTGAATAAGTTAATCATCAACAAAGAAAAATTTGCAGAAGATTTGGAAAATAATTGGGCAGTGGTTGCGGAAGCCATCCAAACAATTTTGAGAAGGGAAGCCTATCCAAATCCTTATGAAGCTTTAAAAGAACTCACAAGAACAAACGAAAAAATCACCCAAAAATCGATGGCTGATTTTATTGATGGTTTACACGTTTCAAATGACCTTAAAAAAGAATTAAAAGCAATCACACCAAGTAATTACACCGGAATCTAATGAAAAAAATCATACTATTACCATTGTTGCTTTTAGCAATATTGTCTTGTAAAAATGAATCGCGCAATCCAGGAAATTCTAATTCGGGAACAATTGAAAATAATGGATCAAATGCTGACCGTTTTAAATTGGGAACCTATGAAATTCCAGCCGGTAAAGGTTATGAAAAAACCATCATCATCAGGGTAGATTCTATTCAGATTGAAAAATATGAAGATCGAATTGACACACTTTCAATTTCCTGGAAAAACAATTTTAACTACACGCTTAAAATGTTGAATCCAAAAACCGCCATTGATGAAGATCCCATTCATGTCAAAATTACGAGTCTCAAGGATAATTCTTATGAGTTTGAAGCGGTGATTGGACATTCTAATTATGTTCAAAAAGGTGAAATTACAAAAACTTCAAACTAATATTTCATGGAAATATTTTTACATGCTGATGCTTGGGTAGCGCTTTTAACGTTGACTTTTTTAGAAATTGTTTTAGGGATTGACAACATTATTTTTATTTCCATCGCTGCAGGAAAACTGCCAAAAGACCAAATAAAAAAGGCTACCAGAATAGGTTTGGTTTTGGCTATGCTCTTTAGAATTGCACTGCTGTTTGGTATTTCCTACTTAATTTCAATGAAAGACCCTTTTTACACCATTAATTTGTCTTGGTTAAAATTTGGAGTAACTGGCCAAAGCATTATTTTAATTTTGGGCGGACTCTTTTTATTGTACAAAAGCACCAGCGAAATAAGAGATAAAGTGGAAGGCATTGAGCACGGCGCAACCGCTCCAGATAAAATAAAGTTCGCCACCCTGAGAGGCGTAATCATACAGATTGTGATGATTGACATTGTTTTCTCTTTTGATTCAGTGTTAACTGCTGTTGGAATGACCAACGGAATTCAAGGTGCTTTAACCATTATGGTGACCGCCGTGGTGATTTCTATGATTGTTATGATGATTTTCGCCACACCGGTTGGCAAATTTGTAAACGAGCATCCAACAATCCAAATGCTGGCATTGTCTTTCTTAATTTTGATAGGTTTTATGTTAATTACAGAAGGAGCACATTTGTCGCATGCAGAAGTATTAGGTCAACAGGTTGGTGCCATCCCAAAAGGATATTTATATTTCGCCATCGCATTTTCACTGGGTGTTGAAGCATTAAATATGAGAGTAAGAAAAGGGAAACACATTGTCAAAGTTAGCGAAACAGCTATTTTTGATGAAAAATTGAAAGAAGAAAACACAACAGATAAATAAAATTATTTTTTACTGAATTGCAAAATCATATTGATTTTATGGAAACTATGGAAAATCGAAAAACAACAAATATCCTATTACTTTTTATTGTAATTCCGTTTATATTTTATTTGCTAAAAACATTGTCTTTTATTTTCATTCCGCTGGTGGCGTCCATGTTTATTGCCTTATTATTTTTGCCGCTCATGCGCTGGTTTAACCGACGAAAAGTACCTAAATTCATCAGTATTTTTGTGGTCATCCTCATTTTTGCAGCAATTTTTAAAATTGGCGGCGAATTGGTAAAACTTTCCAGCAGGGAAATTTTAGCAACTGATACGCTTTTTCTGCAGAAAGCGGAAACAAAAGTTTTAAATTTAATGACTTCCATGGAGCAATTTTTTGGCATAGAATACTTTAATGAAAGTGAAAATATATTTTCAAACATTTTTCAAAAAGAAAGTGTTTCGAAATATTTTGGATCAACGTTAGATTTTGTAAGCAAGACACTTACCATGACATTAATGACGGCATTCTTCGTTATTCTATGGCTCGCAGAGTCCATAAATTTTGAAAAACTACTGAATAATACCATCCTCAAACAAAAGTACGCATCTGTAAAAACATTCATGAAAATTGAAAAAGATTTACTCACCTTCATAAAAGTAAAAATATTTGTCAGCCTTCTCACGGGAATTGGCACTGGTTTGGCTTGCGTATTTTTCGACGTTAATTTTCCAATATTTTGGGGATTATTTGCCTTTATCATCAATTTTGTGCAAATGGTCGGTTCTTTTGTGTGTGTAATTTCATTATCGCTGTTTGCATTTGTGCAACTGGATCCAACAAGTCTTTTATTCTTTTTTATACTTTCAATCACAGGGGTTCAGGTATTGTTTGGCAGTATTTTAGAACCTATTTTTATGGGAAGGTCTTTTTCTATAAACATTATTACCATTTTGGTGATGCTGATGTTTTGGGGTTATATTTGGGGAATAGCGGGTTTAATTATGGCCATTCCTTTAACGGTATTTATCAAAATTATTTTGGAAAAATTTCCCAAGACAAAGGTTATTGCCAGTTTCCTTTCATAATAAAACTTACATTTTATTTTAAAATCATTTTTTTATTAAGGCTAATTTAATATCTTAATGGATAATAAGTTACGCCGTAACTATAAGTCATAAATGTTACACAACTCTGTAACGTTTATGACTGCGTTACGTTACGTACCCAACTACTTTTGCGTCGAACAAAAAAACAAAATTATGCAACTAAAAAAAAGTGTATTCATTGTATTTTTTCTTTTCAACGTTATCATAATTAACGCGCAGCAAGAATTAATTTCTCTTGAAGAAGTGTTAGTAAAGGTTGAAAAGAATAATTATGCAATTAAAATATCAGACCAAGATTACAAAGTCGCCAAGGCCGATTTTAATCAGACAAATTCTATATTTTTACCAAATATTTCCATTTCCCATACGGCCATAACAACTACAAATCCGCTCATGGCATTTGGTTCAAAGTTAAACCAGGAAATACTGACTCAGGCCGATTTTAATCCGGCACTCCTAAACGATCCAAACGAAATTAAAAATTTCGCCACTAAAATCGAAATTCAGCAACCTATTTTTAATGCGGACGGATTGTTTATGCGTAAAGCCGCAAAAGCAAAAATGAATGCGGTTGAATTGCAGTCGGATAGGACAAAAGATTATATAAAACTGGAAGTGACCAAAGCCTATATGCAATTACAGGTTGCTTATAAAGCCGTGGAAGTTTTGGAAAAAGCTAAAGAAGCCGCGCTTGAAAACAAAAAAATAGCAGACAATAGTTTTAAACAGGGTTATATGCAAAAAGCAGATATTTTATCGGTGGAAGTTCATATGACCGAAGTTGAAAATCAGTTGTTAAGTGCCAAAAGCAGTGTGCAAAACGCATCAGACAACCTTAAATTTTTAATGGGCGAGCAAAATGAAATGGTTTTAAAACCTTCCTCAGAATTAAAGGCCGAACTGGATTTGGCCATTTATAACGAAACCCTTTCCCAAAACAGGGCTGATATTGATGCGATGCAACAAAGTACAGAAGCGTACAACAATATGCATAAGGCAAATAAAATGGGCTATTTGCCAAGCTTAAATGCCTTTGGAAGTTATGAAATGTACGATGACCAGCTATTTGGCACCGATGCAAAAGGGTATTTGGTTGGCGCTCAATTGTCGTGGAACGTTTTCGATGGATACAAACGTATTGGAAAAATTCAAAAAAGCCGTGCAGAACTTGACAAAGCAGAAATTAGCTTGGACCAATATAAAAATCAGAGCAATTTAGATTATAACATCGCCAAACGTCAGCTTAAAGACGCAGAAAATAAATTGATGCTCACAAATTTGGCTTCGGAACAATCAAAAGAAGCATTGAGAATAAGAACTAACAGGTTTGAACAAGGTTTGGAAAAAACATCCGATTTGTTGATTTCCGAAACACAATATATGCAAAAGCAGCTTGAATATTTACAAACTGTTTTTAACTACAATTTCACAAAAGCTTACGTGGCATTTTTAACAAAATAAGTCGGTAAACGGCAAAAAAATAACACACAAAACCATTCTTAAAAATATAAAATCAATGAAAAAAATCACAACAATATTCGCAATTTCAGCCTTAATTTTAACGGCAAGTTGCGGCAAAGATAAAGCAGTAACAAAAGACACCACACCGGCTATTGCCGTAACAGTGAGCACGCCAACCGCTGAAGGCGGCTCCTATTTATCGGCCAGCGGAAAAATTGAAGCGGTACAAAACGCAAACCTAAGCACCCGAATGATGGGTTATGTCACAGAAACCTATGCAAATGTTGGCGATAAAGTTTCTAAAGGTCAGCTATTGTTGCGCATTAACAGCGCCGATATTTCGGCCCAAAGCGCACAAGTTTCGGCCTCTATTACCGAAGCCAAAGCAGCTTTTAGAAATGCCGAGAAAGATTACAATCGTTTTAAAGCTTTATACGCTCAAAGCAGTGTTTCCCAAAAAGAAATGGATGACATCACTGCCAATTATGACATGGCAAAAGCAAGACTGGAAGGCGCCAATCAAATGAAAAATCAGGTAAATGCACAACTCTCCTACTCCAATATTTCAGCGCCTTTTAGTGGCGTTGTCACCGGAAAATTTATCAACAAAGGCGATATGGCAAACCCGGGTATGCCGTTGATTAGCATAGAAACTCCAGGCAGTTTCCAAGTGACGGCTTTGGTGCCAGAATCTGAAATCACAAAAATTAAAGATGGAACTACTGCCAATGTTGTTGTAAAATCGACCAATGAAATTTTAACGGGAACCGTGACTGAAGTGAGTTCTTCGGCAAAAAATACCGGCGGACAATTTTTGGTGAAAGTGGTTTTAGACAAAACCGAAGCAAAATTGTTATCGGGAATGTTTACTTCCGTGCAATTTCCTATTGAAAAATCAACGAAATCAAACCTGATTTTGGTTCCGGAAAGCGCTTTGGTAAAACAAGGACAGTTAACCGGTATTTACGCGATTGGAAATGAAAATGTCGCTATTTTAAGATGGCTAAGAACCGGAAAAACGTTTGGCGAAAATGTTGAAGTTTTGTCGGGATTGGCTGCTGATGAGCAATTTATTGTTTCTGCAGAAGGAAAATTATTTAACGGAGCGAAAGTGAGTATTCAGTAAACAATTTGCAGTCGCAGTAATAAATATAATTATAATCAATACCCGCGTGAGGGATTGAGGCGGTATCCTTTTGTGAAGCGCAGCGGAACAAAAGATTTAGCGGAAAGCCCGGCCCGATAGGGACACGCCCAAAAAAGTAAAATAAGATAAAATTAGTAAACAGTATTCAGTTGCAGTTTACAGTCGCAGTAAAAAATAAAAAAATCAATAATTCCCTTTTATTCCCCCTTCGGGGGTTAGGGGGCAAAACTTTAAAAAATGCAAGAAGGAATTTCAGGTAAAATAGCCAATATATTCATCAATTCTAAGCTGACCATTTTGTTAATGGTGGCCTTGATGGCCATTGGCATCTATAGTTCATTTCTCATTCCAAGAGAGGAAGAACCGCAAATTATTGTTCCTATGGCCGACGTGTTGGTTGGTTATCCTGGGGCAAGTCCGCAAGAGGTTGAAAGCCGTGTGGTAAAACCGTTGGAGAAAATTATATCGGACATCAAAGGAGTGCAACACGTGCACAGTATTGCGATGAACGGACAATCGATGATTATTGTGCAGTTTTATGTGGGTGAAGATACCGAACGCTCGTATGTGAAATTGTATGATGAGTTGATGCGCCATCAAGGAATGTTTCCTCCTGGTGTTACGCAACCTTTGGTAAAAACCCGCTCAATTGATGATGTTCCTATGCTGGGACTGACTTTTTGGAGTGATACCTATAACGATTTTCAAATTCGCC
>JAWOHJ010000376.1:0-4439 GCA_046485225.1 Lutibacter sp.
TCTCCAAATTTTTCAATAAAAAAATCGAGAATGTTTTTTGTGTTGGCAAAATCGTAAAAGCCTTGCTCTTTATTTTGCGGATAAACCCAAGTGGAAACCGGAATATTTTGGGTTTCGCCAAGATGTTGCACCGCAAAACGCGCAACGCCAATTACCATAACTTTTGTTGGCAAAGGTTCGGCAGATTTATAATGATACAGCCTTAAATCATGCGATAAATTTGTTTCTTCAAACAAGTAGCCATTGGCAATTGCCTGATAATGGTTGGGTACTTTTATGGTGAATTCAACCGTTGCTTTGTCAGAAGGATGGTCTACGCAAGGAAACCAATTGTGTGCCCTGTTTGGCCAGTTATCGGCAAAAAAAGTTCGGTCACCGTGAAGGTTTTCGCCAATAATCAATCCGTCTTTTGGAACACCGTTGTAGGTTATTTCAAAAGTATAAATGCTGTCGGTTTTAATAGCGTTTGGCTGAATGTTAATTTTATTGTCGTTATGCGTAAAGGTTACCGAATCATTATTTTGAAAAACAGAAGTGATGAGCATTCCTTTTCCGGTGGAATCTTGTTGAACCAAATCCAAATCAAAAGCATTCACCAATTGTTTAAAGGTCAGTGAAACAGTCATTTTTCCCTGAATGTTGTTGGTAGAATCGTTAACTTCTATCGCTAAATTATAATGTTTTACATCTATCTCATTAAATCGTTGTTTGTAGTTTTGGGCAGTAATGGCCGATTGAAATGCGAGCAGTAAAAAAATAAACGTAAAAAATTTCATCATTATTTAAAAGTGTTTTAAGTCTCAAATATAAGTAAAATGGATAAAAAAAGTCCGCTAATGCAAAACATCAGCGGACTTTTATAATGTTATTCGAAATTTATCCTTTGTTATAAAGTGTCACAATTTCTTTTAGGTCCTGCAATTCTTTCGCTTTAATTTTTTGGGAAATTTCAGGAGAATCGCTTAAAAAATCACCTAAAACTTTGTTAAATTTTGAGCCTGATGACGGAACTTTTATAAGTTCATCAAAAACTTTTTCCACATAAAAAACGGTTACTCCGTTATAATTTCTTTCGTATAAATTCAATTTTTTCCCGGCGGTAATTTGTTTTACCAAAACCATATCGCCATTGTTGTAAATTCTTGTAAAATTTTCATCACCTCTGGTGTAACTTTTTACGGATTCAATAGCTGGTTTTTGTTGGTTGCCATTGGCATCGATATACGTTAAATGCAGCAAACTTTTTGCGTCATTTAATTTTTCAATTTTAACATTTGTAATGGTGTCATAACGTTGGGTGATGATCATTCCGTTTACAAATTCTTGTCCATAGCTGCTTATTGAAAATATAAATAAGGAGATTGTTAATAAAGTGTTTCTCATTGCGTGTAATTTTAATTTTAAGATTTGTATTAAAAATTCGCTATCAAAGATAGGAAATAATATTATGCGCGCATAATAAATTGATTAAAAAATTACCTCGATTTTAGATAAATTCATACAAATATTAAATTCAGATTAAAATAAGTAAATACTTCATATCTTTGTACCCTTAATATTTTAAAACCTGAAAAATGGATTACGGAAAAGAATTTAAAAAATACGCGACGAAACAGCACGGAATCAACAGCATGTATTATGACAAATTGGTGAGTAGTCTTACACCATATATTATTGAAGAACGTCAGTTAAACGTTGCCCAAATGGACGTTTTTTCGCGTTTGATGATGGATAGAATTATTTTTCTGGGAACAGGAATTGATGATTATGTGGCCAATATTATTCAGGCGCAATTGTTGTTTTTGGAAAGTGTAGACAGTTCAAAAGACATTTCTATTTATATCAACTCCCCAGGCGGAGGCGTTTATGCCGGTTTGGGAATTTACGACACCATGCAATTCATAAAACCTGATGTTGCCACAATTTGTACAGGAATAGCCGCCTCAATGGGTGCTGTTTTAATGTGTGCAGGAACAAAAGGGAAACGTTCGGCATTGCCGCATTCACGCGTTATGATTCACCAACCTTTGGGTGGAGCGCAAGGTCAGGCAAGTGATATCGAAATTACCACACGTGAAATTTTGAAATTAAAAGACGAATTGTATCAAATAATTTCAAAACATTCAGGCCAAACCTTGAAAAAAGTACATCATGATTCAGATCGTGATTACTGGATGAAAGCCGATGAAGCAAAAGCTTATGGAATGATTGATGAAGTTTTGATAAGAAAATAAATTGGTTATTGTTTGCAGTTTAGGCTAAGTTCTGGTTACAACAGTATTTGCGTTAGGGATTGCAGTGAAAATACTTTTTTGAAGCTTTTTTGCTTTAAAAAAGATTGAAACGAAAAGCCCGACCCTTGTGGGAACGCCTACCAAAAAGGCAAGCAGGCCAAAAAGAATTAGATTGGTGAAATTATTAGAATTAATCAGCAATTTAAAATCACGAATAAACAAATAAAGAATAAGATGGCAAAAAAGGATGAAGTATTGCAATGTTCGTTTTGTGGCAGAAAAAAGCCGGAAACAGATTTGCTGATCGCAGGTTTGGACGCGCATATTTGCGACAAATGTATTGAGCAGGCTCATGGAATTGTGATGGAAGAAATTGCAGGAAGTAATTCTTCTGCCCTTACTTATGATTTGATTGTTAAGAAACCAAAAGAGATTAAAGCATTTATTGACCAATACATGATTGGCCAGGATCAGGCGAAACGCGTGATGGCTGTTGCGGTTTACAATCATTACAAACGATTGATTCAGCCAGATTCCAAAGATGATGAAGAAATTGAAATTGAAAAAAGCAATATCATCATTGTTGGCGAAACAGGAACTGGTAAAACGTTAATTGCACGTACCATCGCAAGAATGTTAAACGTACCGTTTTGTATTGTGGATGCCACAGTTTTAACTGAAGCCGGTTATGTTGGTGAAGATGTGGAAACTATTTTAACGCGTTTATTGCAAGCGGCAGATTATGATGTGAGCAAAGCAGAGCGCGGTATTGTTTTTATTGATGAAATTGATAAAATTGCCCGCAAAGGCGACAATCCGTCAATTACCCGTGATGTTTCCGGGGAAGGCGTTCAGCAGGCATTGTTAAAATTGTTGGAAGGATCTGTAGTCAATGTTCCGCCAAAAGGAGGAAGAAAACATCCCGACCAAAAATTTATTGAAGTGAATACCAAAAATATTTTATTTATGGCCGGTGGCGCATTTTCCGGAATTGATAAAGTAATAGGCAAAAGACTGCATCGTCAGGAAGTTGGTTTTGGCGCTTCCATAAAAGGAGATGTTGTTGACAAAGCAAATATGTTAAAATATATTATTCCGAAGGATTTAAGAGATTTTGGTTTAATTCCCGAAATTATCGGTCGTTTGCCGGTATTGACGCATATGGATCCTTTGGATGAAACAACGTTGCGGATGATTTTAACCGAACCAAAAAATTCCATCATAAAACAATACCAAAAATTGTTTAAAATGGATGGAATCGATTTTACCATCAATGAAAATGCGTTGATGTTTATTGTTGATAAAGCGGTTGAATACAAATTGGGCGCTCGCGGACTTCGGTCTTTGTGTGAAGCCATTTTGACTGATGCAATGTTTGATTTACCGGGAACTGGCGAAAAAATACTAAAAATCACAAAAGATTATGCTGAAGATAAAATAGACAGATCGACCATAAAAAAGTTAAAAGCGGTTTCGTAAACCTAAAATAAATAAATTCAGAAGAAACTGTTTCAAAGGTAAAAATTCCTTGGACAGTTTTTTTTTGTCAGTAATAATTGTAATTTAGAAAACTTAAAATTTAAAAATAAACACCGTTGATTTCCAGAAGTACCATAGATAAAGTTTTTGAAACTGCCCGTGTTGAGGAGGTTATTGGCGAGTTTGTCCAGTTAAAAAAATCGGGAAGCAATTACAAAGGATTGAGTCCGTTTTCCGGAGAAAGAAGTCCTTCGTTTATGGTTTCTCCCGTAAAACAGATTTGGAAAGATTTCAGTTCGGGAAAAGGCGGGAATGTGGTCACTTTTTTAATGGAACAGGAACATTATTCCTATCCGGAAGCCATTCGTTTTTTGGCAAAAAAATACAATATTGAAATTGAGGAAACTGAACAAAGCAATGAACAAAAGCAACAGGCTGATGAGCGTGAAAGCATGTTTATTGTTTCGGAATATGCACGTGATTATTTTCACGAAACCTTGCTAAAAACCGATCAGGGAAAAGCAATCGGGTTAAGCTATTTTAAAGAACGCGGCTTTACCGATGAAACCATTGAGAAATTTCAATTGGGTTATTCGTTGAACGAGTGGGATGCCTTTTCATCCGAAGCGTTAAATAAAGGATACAACCTAAAATATTTAGAATCAACCGGACTTACCATTGTTAAAGACGATTTGCTTTCATCAACAGGAACCAAACAATTCGACC
>JAWOHJ010000225.1:0-5654 GCA_046485225.1 Lutibacter sp.
CCAATTTTTGATTATTTTGGGTTTCTTTGATTATTTGAAGAACCTCATTATAAATAACCGCATGGTGAATTTTAAATTGCTCAATACTTTCTAAATCATTGGTATCCAGCAAAAATCCATCATAAAAAATGATTTTTAAACTCGCCACAGTTTTATAGGAGTTTTCCGCAGTTCCACAACACATTCCGCTGGCATTGTTGGCCGCAATGCCGCCAATCATCGCTGAATTTATGGAAGCGGGATCGGGCCCAATTTTGCGTCCGTATGGCTTCAAAAGCATATTTGCTCTTGCGCCGATAACACCCGGTTGCAACTTTATACGATTCCCGTCTTCAAGCACTTCATAATCGGTCCAATATTTAGATGTTAATATAAGAATGGAATCTGAAACAGCTTGCCCAGATAAACTGGTGCCTGCCGCCCTAAAAGTGACAGGCAAGTTTAATTTATTAGCTTCTTCGAGCAAAAAAGTTATTTCTTCAATAGATTTAGATTGAATTACAATTTTTGGAATCAATCTGTAAAAGCTGGCATCCGTTCCATAAGCTAAAGTGCTGGCTTTATCTGTAAAAATTCGATCGGAATCTATTTTTTCTGAAATATTTTCATGAAATAATTGATAACTTTTTTCTAACATAATATTTTATTAAAGTGAATTCAGATAAATGGTTAATTTATCGGTGATGTCCAATCCATATAACATGATTAAACCAATAATTCCGGCAAAAATCACATAATAAAGTGTTGGTAAAATAGTTCTGCGTAAAATAATTCCTTCTCTTCCAAGCATTCCAACAGTAGCTGAAGCAGCAACAACATTGTGAATGGCAATCATATTTCCGGCAGCAGCGCCTACAGCTTGCAAAGCAACAAAAATGGAACCTGTTAACCCTAAATTTACAGCGGTGGCAAATTGGAATTGCGCGAGCATCATATTTGAAACCGTATTAGAACCAGCGATAAACGCACCCAAAGCGCCTACTGAAGCCGCAAAAGCCGGATAGACATTACCCATAGTGTCTGCAACCCATTGCGCCATGGCAATTGGCATACTTTGGTATCCAAAGTCGTTTACGCCAGAATTGATTAAAATTCTAACCATTGGGATGGTAAATATCAAAACAAAGCCGGCTCCTAATAAAGTTTTTGAGGACTCGCTGATGGCGCTGGACAGTTCTTTTGCTTTCATATTGTGCAAAAAGTAAGTGATCAAAACCACCATCACCATAATTCCGCCAGGCAGAAATAATGGAGAAAATGAAGCGCTGATTCCCTTTTCTCCCAAAATATCTGAAATTGTTAAGGTCACATATTTTAAAGCATCACTAATTCCAAGTGATGGAATTCTGCTTAAAACCAAGAATATGGCAACTAAAAGGTATGGCAACCAAGCTTTTGCTAAAGATATTTTTGAAGTTTTATCAGTTAAATTTTCCAATTTTATTTCTAAATCGCCCATCCAAGTTGCAGGCCACTCTTTTGCAGGTGCAAAATCCCAAGTGTCTTTAGGAATTAAAAATTTTGCTTTGGCTGCAGTTACTACAATAACCAAACCTACCAAAGCTCCAATTAGTGAAGGAAATTCCGGACCTAAAAATACGCCGGTTAATGCGTAGGGAACTGTAAAAGCCAATCCGGCAAAAATGGCAAAAGGTGCGATTGATAAGCCCTCGGTCCACGATTTATTTTTACCAAAATATTTAGTTAAAACCATACACATAAATAAAGGAATTAATGTTCCTACAATTCCATGAATAATGGCAACTTCAGAAGTCACTAATTGTAAAAATTGATCCCAATTGGTTCCTGCGGCTTCCAGTTGTAAAGACAATGCATCTGTTTTCAAACCAGCAGTTACGCCAATCACAATAGGCGTACCTACCGCGCCAAAAGAAACTGGCGTTGATTGAATCATCATACCAACAATTACTGCTGATAAGGCGGGAAAACCCAAACCTAATAACAATGGCGCGGCAATTGCTGCCGGCGTTCCAAAACCTGAAGCACCTTCAATAAAACTTCCAAACAACCAGGCAATGATAATAACCTGAACACGTCTGTCGGTACTAATATTGGTAAATCCCGCACGAATAACTTTTAAAGCGCCTGAATGTTTTAGCGTGTTTAATAATAAAATGGCACCAAAAATAATCCATAAAATAGAGATTGTGACCCCTAAACCTTCTAAGGTTGAAGCAAAAATTCTGTTGATGGGCATTCCCCACGCAAACAATGCGATGATAAATGATGCGACAAATACAATTGGCATGGCCTTTTTTGCAGGCCACCTTAATCCGACAAGCAATATGCCCGCCAAAAGGATTGGAAAGAAAGCCAAAAAGGCTTGGAATGATAAACTCATACTAAAATATTTATTTGGTTAATATTAATTTGGTTCTCATTTAACTCGTGATCAATGCCGTAATTAAGTGATGATTTTATAATGCTGATACTAATAAAATTATTTTCCTCAATGCTGATTTTACATTGGCTGCTTAAATAGAACTAGTTAACATCAAGCAAGCATCATGTAAATCATCGAAACAAAAAAAGTCTATGTTAGCGTTATCTTAATAAAAGGAAAGCTCCAATAGTCTTGAACTTTATATAATATCTACATAAATCAACTTTTTTTTGCTATGTTTGCAACATTAAAAGCTTTTAAATGTGATAATCTATTTACGAAATCGTATTCGTTAATAATTTGTTAAAGATATTTGGAAAAATAGAGACTAAAAAGAAGATTATTTGCATATTGTGATATTAAATTTGCCCATTGTTTAATTTAATAAAATGTTAATTATCATGAAATGCCCATCAACGGATTTATCAAACCAACCGACATGTTCCTTGGGCATTGCATCTGACCTATAAAATCAAATAAAAAAGTACAGATGAAATCGATTTTATTAAATAAAACCAGCACTTCTCATCAGCAATCCTTCATTATTCAACCAAAAATTTACCCTCAAGCATACAGTTTATGGCATCATCATAAAGAATACGAAATTCTTTATATGGTAAAAAATTCAGGAACAGCGTATGTGGGAGATAAAATATTTCCTTATCAGGGCGGCACGCTTATGTTATTTTGTGCAAATTTGCCGCATATGTTTGTGCCTAAATTAAATTCGGTAAAGGAACTTGATAAAGGAATAGATGCCTATGTACTTCATTTTTCCATAGATACCATAAATACCGTTATTGATTGTCTGCCCGAGTTTCAGCCTTTAAATCATTTATTGAATAACTGGAAAAGAGGTATGATTTTTAAAAACGTCAAAAAAAATAAAGAGGTTTTAAGGATTATGAAAGAAATAAATGACGGGAATAATTATGACAGAGTGACCCATTTCTTCGAGCTTTTAAATCTTTTGGAACACGACAAAAACTTTGAGTTTATTGCCAATCCGGGATTTGTCAAATCAATAAATCACGTAAAAGGAAGGCTGGAAAAAGTGTATGAATACAGTATCAATAATTTCAACGATTCTTCCATTTCACTTGATGAAATAGCCGAATCCATCAATATGAATAAAACTGCTTTTTGTCGTTATTTTAAAAAAATTACTGACAAAACTTATTTTCAATTCTTAAATGAAATTAGAATTGGCCACGCCTGCAAACTTTTGCTTGAAGATGAAAATAAAAATATAACTGATGTGGCTTTTTTAAGCGGTTTCAACAATATGTCAAACTTTAACAGGCAATTTAAGCTGATAATGGGCAAATCGCCTTCCTCCTATATTAAATTAAGAACGTTTTAAATTTAGTTCCAAAACTATAAACAATTTTTTAACGGCTTCAGCAATTATATTATTTTGATTGCTACTGATAACAATCAATAAGCTATGCATAAAAATATGGATACTTATCATTGCACATTGTTTTTAACTTGATAATTCTCATTGCGCAAGCATTCTAACCTTAATAATTTTGATATAATAAAACTAGAAGCATCTTTTTATTTGCTCAATTATTAATTTAAACATTTAGAAATATGAAAAAACTACTCTTTGGTTTAGTAATACTTGGATTAACCATCCAAACTTATGGTCAGATAAGAACAGAAGAATTGTCGGAAGTTGTAATATCAGCCACTAATTACAAATATCTCAACAAGGTAGGTCTTGAAAACGCATCTTTACCTGTTGCAATGTTGCGACAAAAAGTGGCAGGTTTCAATGTAAAAGATGCTGATTTTTATGTTGATGAGTATGACACTTATGAAGTATCTTTTTATATTCCCGAAGGATATGTTTTAGCCTCTTATGACGGACAAGGGAATATTTTAAGAACCGCAGAAAGGTATAAAGATGTAGCTTTGCCAAAAAAAGTGATTGAATCTGTTTCGAGAACCTATCCAGGCTGGTCCTTTGCAAAAGACATTTATTTGGTGAATTATCACGATGCGGGTCTTGCCGGAAAAATTACCCAAAGATATAAAATTGTGTTGAAAAATGGCAATGACCGAATTAGAGTAAATTGTAATGAAGAGGGGGATTTCCTTTAAGTATAACAGATTAAAAAAAGATAAAAAGGAGCTTTAGGCTCCTTTTTTTGAACAAAACAAGCAATTTTTTATAGTTACTTTGTGTTTTACGGAATATTTTTAAGAAATTTTAATTTGCCAAACAACCATTTACTTTTATAGGATTTCTCAATAAGGCCAAATTTTTTAACTGAATGAACTTTTAAATGTTCAATCAATTCCTCAACTGAATCTGTCATAAAAAGCAGTTTCATATCTTCTTTATCTATGCTTTCGTTTTTTGCCATGAGCTTAATATGATGGTATAATTCTTTGTGGTATTCCTTTCCGAAAATTACAATAGGAAAATTCTTAATCATTTTTGTGTGAATTAAGGTAAGTGCTTCAAACAATTCATCCAAAGTTCCTATTCCGCCGGGCATCACAACAAAACCAAAGGAATACTTCATCAACAAAAACTTGCGCACAAAAAAATAGGGAATATTGATCCATTTATGCAAATAGGCATTTGGTTTTTGTTCTTTTGGCAACACAATATTGCAGCCAACCGAATAGCCTCCAGCTTCAAAAGCACCTTTATTGGCAGCCTCCATAATTCCGCCGCCGCCACCGGTCATCACGGTAAAACCCATTTTAGCCAATGCCGCGCCAACTTTTTCAGCCTCTTTATAATATAAATTGGTTACGTCAAACCTCGCTGAACCAAAAACCGTTACACAAGGTCCGATAAAATGAAATTTTCTAAATGCTTTTATAAAATGATATTGCACTTTAATTGTGAACCACAATTCTTTAATCAGATTGCGGTGACCTTGAAGAAATGAGCTTTCTTCACTTAAATAATTTTTGTGATGCTGCTGTCTGAATTTCATTTATCAAACTATTATTCAGTTTTTGCTGATGAATTACTATGCCTCCATAATATATAAAGTTATCAATTTTCATCACTTTATATATTGATATAAATCATTAATTAATAATAGAAAATTCTGAATAATTTTTAAATAGAATCATGATTTTCCCATAGACAATTACAAAAACAATTAATGATTTCCTTTAAAATTCCTTAAGTTAAAAACACATTTATAAAAATTTGTTAAAAAACAACAATTTGATTTCCCTCATTTTTATTAGATGGCTGCTAAAGTATTTTTGACTCCTA